>NZ_JAMYLP010000041.1:0-46644 GCF_040318085.1 Mesorhizobium sp. M1322 | reverse complement strand
CTACTCCCCTACTCCCCTACTCCCCTACTCCCCTACTCCCCTACTCCCCTACTCCCCTACTCCCCTACTCCCCTACTCCCCTACTCCCCTACTCCTGAGCGCCTTGTACACCGCAGTGCCGGCTGCGAGGTCTTCGAGGGCTGCGCCGACCGATTTGAACAGCGTGATCTCACCGGGGCTCTGCCGGCCCTTCTTCTGGCCGCGTGCCAATTCATGCAGGTCGGCGACGATGGCTTGCGGCTTCAGCACGCCCGAGGCCAGCGGCTGGACGATATCGCCCGCCTCCTTGGTGGCGCCTGCCCAGGTATCGACATAGACGCGGGCACGCGCAATCGCATCGTCGTCGCTTTCGCGCATGGCCGGCGTGAAAGCGCCGCCCCGCTCGACCTGGGTTCCCGGCTTCAACAGCGCGCCCTTGATCAGCGGCGTGGTCGTGATCGTCGCCGACGAAACGATGTCGGCCTGGCCGAGTTCGGCGTCGAGATCGCTCGCGGCGGTGGCCGCAAAGCCCCCGGCGCGCAATTCCGCCGCAACCTTTTCGGCATTGGCCGGCGTGCGGTTCCAGATGCGGATGGCGGTGATCGGCCGCACCGCTGAATGCGCCCTGGCGAGGAACGGCGACAGCGCGCCGGCGCCGACCACCAACAGCCGCGAAGCGTCCTCGCGGGCTAGATAGGAGGCGGCCAGCGCCGAGGCGCAGGCCGTGCGCCACTGCGTCAACCGCTGGCCATCGATCATGGCTTCAGGCTCGCCGGTCGCGCCGTCGAGCAGGAGGTAAAGCCCCATCACAGCGGGTTTGCCTACGGCGTTGTTGTCGGGCGACACTGTGACGATCTTGACGCCGATATGGCCGCCTGCCGACGTGCCGGTCGCATTGAAGTCGGTCCAGGCCGGCATCAGGAGCAGCGTCGAGGCCGCGCCGTCGGGGCGTTCGACCGTATGGTGATGCCGGACCGGTTGTATCGCGCCATCGCGAAAAGCCGCGCGCAGCGTCTCGACCAGGCCGGGAAAGGTCAGCGCATGATCGACCTCGGCCGCCGAAATGGTCAGCATGGGAAACTCCGTGGAGAGAAATACGCCTAACGCATAACCGCGGAAATCGGAACCGATTTTCGGAAAAGATCATGCGCAACCAAATGCGCGTCCCAAGGACGTGCGGCGCTGTGTTGGCTCAGCTGGTCGGCTTCGGCAAGGCCGGGCCTTGTGGCGCAGCCGGCGCACGGCTGACCGCCTGGCGCAGGTTCTCGGCCTCGACGCCGCGCTGGCGCGCCAGCCTGCGGTAGCGGCCCTGCTTGATCCAGGGCGCCAGGCTGCCGACGACCTTGCCGATGGCGAGAGCCAGGAACAGGAAGATGAAAAGCGGCAGCGTCACCGTCAGCGCCGGATTGCCGGGGTTGAACGGGTCGATGGTGAAGGCAACCGGATCGCGATTGGCGACCGCCAGCGCAATCAGGATGACGGCCAGCGGCACGAAGACCACGACGAGCATGAAACGATTGAACATGGAATTTCCTGTCGAAGGCGGGCTCTACCGCGGGCCAGGCGCTACTGAAAAGGCCGGCATGCTGCACGAGCTCGCGCGGCGCCTATTTGCCGCCGTTCAGCCTTTCACGCAATTCCTTGCCGGTCTTGAAGAACGGCACCCATTTCTCCTCGACCTCGACGGATTCGCCGGTGCGCGGGTTGCGGCCGGTGCGGGCGGGGCGGTTTTTCACCGAGAAAGCACCGAAACCGCGCAGTTCGACCCGGTTGCCTTCGGCAAGCGCGTCGGTGATCTCGTCGAAAATCGCGCCGACGATGTTTTCGACGTCGCGCAGAAAAAGGTGCGGGTTGCGTGTGGCGATGATCTGCACAAGTTCGGATTTAATCATGAGAAGGCTCCCCGTGAAAACACTGCGGTCAAAATTATGAGGATGATTTTATTTGCTTTTTTCACTCGTCTCAAGGGTGCCAGACGGAAACGAGACCGTCAAGAAACAAGCGGTCGGCACCAAGTTCGTGAATGATCTCGCCGCCATAGTCGGGCAGGCCGAGCGCACTGCCAATGGTTCGCGCCATCGCTTTCGAGAACAGGAAGCCGCCGCTTTCTGCGTCCTTCCACTCCACCACCTTGAGCTTGGCGTCGACGCCCTTTGTCGCGAGCCAGTCGATCGCTTCGGTCTCGCCGCCGACCGCGTCGACCAATTTGTTGGCAACCGCCTGCCGGCCGGTGAAGATCGACCCGTCGGCCAGGGCCAGCGCCTCCGGCTTGGTCATGTTGCGTCGTTCGGCGACGACGCCGACGAACCAGTCGTAGCTGTCCAGGATGAGCTTGCGGACCATGGTGCGCTCGTCGTCATTGGTCGGCTTGAAAGGCGATGGCGAGGCTTTCAACGGCGAGGATTTCACTTCCTCGAGCTTGATGCCGAGCTTGTCCATAAGACCGCTGACGTCCGGATACTGGATCAGCACGCCTATCGAGCCGACGATCGACGATTTGCGCGCGACGATATGATCGGCCGCGGTGGCGATCATGTAGCCCGCCGATGCGGCCAGCGTGCCGACCTCGGCCACCACCGGCTTCTCGGCGGCCAGCTTGCGCACTGCCTCGTAGATCGATTCGCCCCCGACGGTGGTGCCGCCGGGTGAATCGATCGACAGGATCACAGCTTTCACCCTCGAGGATTGACGGATGGTATCCAGTTGTTTGATCAGGTCTTCGTCTTCGGTAATGGTGCCCTCGATCTTGACCTTGGCGATATGGTCGACCGCCGTGCCAGTGAAGTCGTCACCGTAAATCCAGCTCGAAAAGGCAATCAGCCCGACTGCTGCGACAACAAGCGCTGCTACGCGCCAGAATGTCAGCTTGCGGCGCAAGCGGCGGCGGTCGATCAGGTCGTCGGCTCTCAGTGCCATGGTCAGCCTCATAGTCGGTGGAAGCAGATGCTTTTAAAGCAACCATCCGCGCCCGGCTACCGATTCCTGACGAGCTTGCGCCAAAGACAGGGTTTCGACGTTCGCGCGCCGGCGTTTTCAAGAGACATCAAGACCAATCCACAGGCCCCTAACGCTGTGCGCTTGTATCTGGTATGAGATGCAAGTCGTGCCGGTTTCATTTTCGTTTGTGCAACAGCAACCGTCACACTTTTGCGGTTTTCCTCCGCTTGTGCTTGCTTGAGGGCGCCGGCATCCCACCTATAGGGGTGCTTGGCGGCAGGGATTTAAAAGAAAGCAGTTATGTTAGCGCGACCGATCGAACCGACCAACACCGAGACGGAGTTGGCTCCCCCGGACATAGGCCCGGCGCGGGTCGACGCCTTCGGCATTGCCCAGCGCCATTCGCGCCGCGTGCGGATCTTGAAGCTGGCGGTGCCGCTGGCCGCTGCCGCAATCGCGGTCGCTTTCCCGGTCTATTCCTATCTCGCGGCGCCTGGCTCAATCCAGGTCCAGGCCGACGGCAGCGCCTTCGCCAATGGCAAGCTGGTGATGGCCAACCCCAAGCTCAACGGGTTCACCAAGCAGAAACTGCCCTATTCTATGACGGCTTTGCGCGCCATACAGGACGTGACCAAGCAAGGCATCATCAATTTGGAGGGCATCGACGCCAAGCTGCCGATATCGACCGACAATGTGGCGGCCATCAATGCCTCGCACGGCACCTATAATCGTGACGGCAACACGATGAGCCTGACCAGCGATGTCACCATAACCACCACCGATGGCTTGGCGGCAAAGTTCAAATCGGTCTTTCTCGATATGGGCAAAGGCACTATGAAGACGAACGACCCGGTCGACGTCAGCCGCGGCGGGTCGCGGATCACCGCAGATTCGATGTCGATCCAGGACAACGGCAAGATCGTGGTTTTCGAGAACAGAGTGCGTGTCAACATCGATCCCTCCAGCTTGAAGGCGGCAGAGGCAATGAGCGGAGAATCCAATGCGGTTCAGTAGTTCGACACGGCTCGTGGCCGCAGCTTCGGCGTTGCCGGCGCTTGGCTTGGCTTTGGGGCTGGCTTTGGAGCTGGGCTTGGCAACGGCACCGGCTCTGGCGCAGTCCAAGGCCACCAGCCAACTGTCGGGCCTCAAACTGTCCGGCGACAAGCCCATCCAGATCGAAAGCGATAAGCTCGAGGTCCGCCAAGCGGATAGCGTCGCAGTGTTCACAGGCAATGTAAGCGTCGTCCAGGGTCCGACGTTGCTTAAGGCCGGCAAGATGACGGTCTATTACGTCAAGGACCCCGACGCTGACGCCAAGGATGCGCAGGCCGCAGGTGCCGCGATGACCGGCTCGGCCAACATCGACCGCCTGGAGGTCGCCAACAAGGTCTATATCAAATCGGACGACCAGGTCGCCACCGGCGACAGCGGCACCTTCGACATGAAGACGGAAGTGCTGGTGCTTTCAGGCAGCAAGGTCGTGCTTTCGCAAGGTGACAATGTACTGGTCGGCTGTAAGCTCACCGTGCAGATGAAGAGCGGCCTGGCTCAGGTCGACGCCTGCGGGGGCCGCGTGATGATGTCGATCACGCCGCCGGCGAAGTCGGGAGCGGCGAACCCCTGATGGTCGACGTAGCATCGCTGATGGCGCGTGTTTCAGGACGCGCCGCCAGCAAACTTGCGGCACCGGCCACGGTCAACGTCGACCAGGTAAAGTTCAAGGGAACCTTGATCGCCAAGGGCCTGACCAAGAGCTACAAGGGCCGAAAAGTCGTCAGCGGCGTGACGATCGGCGTGCGCGCCGGTGAGGCGGTCGGACTGCTCGGTCCCAACGGCGCCGGCAAGACGACCTGCTTCTACATGGTCACCGGCCTTGTGCCGGTCGACGAAGGCACAATCGAAATCGACGGTTTCGATGTCACCTCGATGCCGATGTACCGCCGCGCCCGCCTTGGCATCGGCTACCTTCCGCAGGAAGCGTCGATCTTTCGCGGCTTGAGCGTCGAGCAAAACATCCGTGCCGTGCTCGAAGTCGTCGAAAAGAACCGCAAAAAGCGCGAACACAGTCTCGACGAACTGCTCGATGAGTTTCACATCAGCCATCTGCGCAAAGCGCCGTCGCTGTCGCTTTCCGGCGGCGAGCGGCGGCGCCTTGAAATCGCGCGCGCACTGGCGACCCGCCCCGCATACATGCTGCTCGACGAACCTTTCGCCGGCATCGATCCGATCGCCGTCGCCGATATCCAGCAACTTGTGCGCCATCTGACGGCGCGGGGCATCGGCGTGCTCATCACCGATCACAATGTCCGCGAGACGCTCGGCCTGATCGACCGCGCCTACATCATCCATGCCGGCCAGGTGCTGACCCATGGCCGGGCCGACGAAGTGGTCGCAAATCCGGATGTGCGGCGGCTTTATCTCGGTGAGGGATTTACACTCTAAACGGGAAAATCCTCTCCAAGCGCGATTTTTAGCGCGAGACGAGCCTTTTTCTCCGATTTCTCGTCCAAATACGCACCGACAGGCGAGTTTTGATCGCCGTCGCCTTGACAAGCAAAAGCCGGGCCAGTTTCTATGCCCAACTCCTTCCGGCAGTCCGGATGCGTAGACAAGGCGTTTGAAACCGAACCATGGCGTTGGCGGCAAAACTACAGCTACGACAATCCCAGTCGCTGGTGATGACGCCGCAACTCATGCAGTCGATTCGGCTGCTGCAGTTCACTCACGTCGAGCTAGAACGCTTCATCGACGACGAGATCGAGCGCAATCCTCTGCTCGAGCGCGCCGAGCCGCAGGACGATGCCGTCAGCGACCAGGCGCAGAAGATCGATGCCGCGCCGGAAACGGCGACCGACGGCGACTGGTTCGAGAAGGAAACGGCGTGGAGCGCCGAGGCGATCTCGGAAAAGCTCGATACTTCGCTGGAGAACCTGTTTCCCGACGACCCCGGCACCAGCGAGCGGCTCGGTCCCGACCTGACGGCCCAATGGAAATCGGCCTCCGGCAACAATTCCGCGTCCTCGTCGGACGGCTTCGACGTCGGCGACATGGCGGCCGCCGCCATCACGTTACGCGAGCACGTCGGCGAACAGGTCGCGCTTGCCTTCGCCGACCCGGCAGCACGCCTGATCGCCAGCGAACTGGCCGATGGCCTCGATGAGGCCGGCTACATGCGCGCCGACATGGCTGAGATCGCCGCTCGTCTCGGCACCGACAGAGCGGCGGTGACGAATGCACTCGCGGTCTGCCAAACATTCGAGCCCGCCGGCATCTTTGCCCGTGATCTCGCCGAATGCCTGTCGCTGCAGCTTGCCGTCCGCGACCGGCTCGATCCGGCGATGAAGGCTTTGATCGCCAATCTCGAACTCCTGGCGCGGCGCGATTTCCAGACCCTGAAACGGATTTGTGGGGTCGACGAGGAGGATCTGCTCGACATGCTGGCCGAGATACGTGCGCTCGATCCGCGCCCGGGGATGGCGTTTTCGGCCGGTGCCAGCGACGCGATCATCGCTGATGTCGAAGTGCGGGCGGCTAATGACGGAAGCTGGGTGATCGAACTCAACTCCGAAACGCTGCCGCGCGTGCTGGTCGACCA
The DNA here is from genome assembly GCF_040318085.1 of Mesorhizobium sp. M1322. NCBI lineage: Bacteria > Pseudomonadati > Pseudomonadota > Alphaproteobacteria > Hyphomicrobiales > Phyllobacteriaceae > Mesorhizobium > Mesorhizobium sp. M1322. Next base: position 40,133 of record NZ_JAMYLP010000041.1, on the reverse strand, counting down.
TATCTATTTCGCCCAGGTATCACCGCATGCGAAAAACCAGACGGAAAAGGATTTCCTGGCGGAATGTCTGCAAAACGCCAATTGGCTGACGCGCAGCCTCGACCAGCGCGCGAAGACCATCCTTAAGGTTGCCTCAGAAATCGTGCGCCAGCAGGACGCCTTCCTCGTCCATGGCGTGCGTCACCTGAAGCCGCTCAACCTGCGCACGGTGGCCGACGCCATCGGCATGCACGAATCGACCGTCAGCCGGGTCACCGCCAACAAGTACATGCTGACGCCGCGTGGTGTGTTCGAACTGCGCTATTTCTTCACCGCTTCGATCGCTTCGTCGGGTGGCGGCGACGCGCATTCATCTGAAGCGGTGCGCGACCGCATCAAGCAGTTGATCGACGAGGAGAAGCCTGCCGACGTGCTTTCCGACGACGCGATTGTAGATATGTTGCGGGAAAGTGGCGTCGATATCGCCAGGCGCACGGTCGCCAAGTATCGGGAGGGCATGAATATTCCCTCGTCGGTGCAGCGGCGGCGTGAAAAACGCGCTTTGGCCAGCGCCGGACGTTGATCTCCGACGGAATTTCCACAGCTTTCGCGCTTCATTGACAAGCCGCAATGAAGTGGCTAGAAGCCCGCCCGCATGGGACGGGCTACTGCCCGCATGCGGATGGTCCGTCACGACGTTGGCCACGGGACGGTCAAAAAAGGCGGCTTGTGATCAACCGGAAAGTTCGGATTTAAAATCGGCGCAAGTGACGCCGCAAAGCTTGTGCGCACAGACCACGGGTATAAACTCGGGACAGTTTGAAGCCTGAGCAAGGAAGGTCAGTTTTCAGATGACACTGCGCATATCAGGAAAACACATGGATATCGGCGATGCGTTCCGTACGCGCATCAACGACCGTGTCGGAGAAGTGATCGGGAAATATTTCGATCGGGGCTTTTCAGGGCAAATTGTAGTCGTCAAATCGGGATCGCGCTACACGGCCGATTGCATGATCCGGCTGGATTCCGGCGCTTCGCTGCAGGCGACCGGTGAAGCCCAGGACCCGACGCTCGCTTTCGAGGCCGCGGCGGATCGCCTCGAAACCCGCCTTCGGCGCTACAAGCGTCGGCTGAAGTCGCATAATTCAGGCAATGCCAATGGCGAACTCACCGACATCGCCTATACGGTGATGGCGCCGCTTGCCGACGACGACGAGGAAATACCGGAGAATTTCGCGCCAGCCATCGTCGCCGAATCAACCATGACGCTGCGGACCATGTCGGTGGCGTCAGCCGTGATCGAGCTCGACACCAAGGACAGCCCGGTTCTCGTCTTCCGCAATGCCGGAAACGAGCATCTCAATATCGTCTATCGCCGGCCGGACGGAAATATCGGCTGGATCGACCCGTCTACGACCAAGGTCGCGCAGGGATGACGACCAAGGTCGCATAGGGATGACGGCCAAGGCCGCACTGGGATAAGGCACCAGCCGCACGCGAGAGTGAGGCTGGCGACGGCAGGCGAACAAGGGATTTTCAAGTATGGATCTGAGCGATCTTATCAACGTTCCGGCGATCTTGCCGGCGTTGAAGGCGAACTCCAAGAAGCAACTGCTGCAAATGCTGTCCGAAAGGGCAGCGGCGATTTCCGGCATTCCGGAACGGGAGGTGTTCGACACCATCCTGCAGCGTGAGCGGCTGGGCTCGACCGGTGTCGGCAACGGCATCGCCATTCCGCATGGCAAGCTGGCCGGGGTGAAGCGGATCGCCGGGGTTTTCGCCCGGCTGGAGACGCCGGTCGATTTCGAGGCGCTGGACGACCAGCCGGTCGATCTGGTGTTCCTGCTTTTGGCGCCCGAAGGCGCCGGCGCCGACCACCTCAAGGCGCTGTCGCGCATCGCGCGGGTGCTGCGCGACGCCGACACGGTGGCCAAGATCAGGGGCACCCGCGACGCCGCAGCGATCCACGCGCTTTTGTCGGACACGCAGGCCTCACACGCGGCTTGAGTTTTGATTGGATCCGTTGAAGGGCCGCCGCGAGCGGCCCTGTCCGTTTCCAACCAGATCGCTGTGCCGTATTGTTAGTGGATGGCGACGGGGATCAGGTCGTTTTCCAAGGCGCCAGCCAGCGCCCGGTCGCGAGCGTCCGAAAGCAGGATCGGCTGGCCGTTGGCGGCAAACAGGGCCCACAGCTCCAGGCCGGGCGCGATTTCGCCGAGGCCCGGGAAACGGCCGCGCAGATCGTCGCTCGACACCTTCCTGAGGTAGGCGACCGAGCCTTCGCCGAGATGGGCGAATTCGCCGCTGGTCATGATAAGATTTTCGTCAGTTCTGGTCATTTAAGCCTCCTTGCCGCGAGGACGCCGTTCAAGGCCGCCTCGCATGAGAGCCATTAGAGCGCCGTGTGTCCAATTGGACACACAAAGGACGCTCTAACACTTCAATTTGCTGCATCGTGCTTTTGGAAAATCGATCCCGATTTTCCGGCCGATGCAGTGGTAAAGATCATTCTTTCACCGATATGTTTATTTTCCGTACCAGCCGCTCGGACTCGGGCCGATCGAGATCGATTGACAAAAGGCCGTTCTTCAGCTCCGCCGCGATCACCCGCATGCCGTCGGCCAGCACGAAACAGCGCTGGAACTGGCGCGCAGCAATGCCGCGATGAAGAAATTCGCGCTCGGTGTCGTCGTTCTGACGGCCGCGCACGACCAACTGGTTCTCCTCCGTGGTCACATCGAGATCGTTTTCGGCGAAACCGGCGACAGCGAGCGTGATACGCAGCCTTTCGGCCTTGCCGTCGGCACCGCTGAGGCGCTCGATGTTATAGGGAGGATAGCTGTCACCCGACTTCGCCAAACGCTCCAAGGTCTTTTCCATGGCATCGAAACCCAGGAGAAGCGGGCTAGAAAAAGGCGTCATTCGGCTCATGTTACACTGTCCTCTCAAGAGCGACATAAAGCGGAAAAACCCAGATGGCATTTTTCCCGATGGTCTTGATATGGTCCGCCCCGCGGTCAAGTTCAAGCCGTCAAAAGCCCCGCCCAAAAAGACTCCCCAAACAAGGAATTGAAATGCCCCAATCCCGCAAGATCATCATCGACACGGATCCCGGCCAGGATGACGCCGTCGCCATATTGCTGGCGCTCGGCAGCGCCGAGCTGGAGATCGTCGGCATGACCGCCGTCGCCGGCAACGTGCCGCTGAGGCTCACCGAAAAGAACGCGCGCAAGATCTGCGAACTGGCCGGCAGGCCTGACATTAAGGTCTATGCCGGCGCCATCCGACCGCTGGCGCGCGAACTGGTCACCGCCGAGGAGGTGCATGGCGAGACCGGTCTCAACGGACCGCAATTGCCCGAACCGACAATGAAGCTGCAGGACCAGTATGCGGTGGATTTCATCGTCGAGACACTGATGAAGGAAGCGAGCGGCACGATCACGCTCTGCGCGCTCGGCCCGCTCACCAACATAGCGCTGGCGCTGATCCGCGAGCCGAAGATCGCGCCGCGCATCAAGGAAATCGTGCTGATGGGCGGCGGCTTCTTCGAAGGCGGCAACGTCACCCCGACCGCCGAATTCAACATCTATGTCGACCCGCATGCCGCCGATGTCGTGTTCAAATCCGGCATTCCGATTGTCATGATGCCGCTGGACGTCACCCACAAGGCGCTGACCACGGCTAAGCGAACCCAGGCTTTCCGCGAGCTCGGCACCAGGGTCGGCACGGCTACGACGGAGATGTTGGAATTCTTCGAGCGCTTCGACGAAGAGAAATACGGCACCGACGGCGGACCGCTGCACGACCCTTGCGTCATCGCCTATCTGTTGAAGCCAGAGCTGTTTAGGGGCCGCAACTGCAACGTCACCGTGGAAATCGCCTCGGAGCTCACCATGGGCATGACCGTGATCGACTGGTGGGGCGTGACCAAGCGACCGAACAACGCCATGGTGATGCGCGACATCGACCATGATGCGTTTTTCGCACTGCTGCTGGAAAGGCTGGGGCGGCTTTAGAGCCGCTCACGGGCGGCGCTCATTCGTTGAGCAATCGGTATGTGTCGGTACCGTTTAGGTGATGCTGCTGTTCGATCGAAACTTCCGATCCGATCATATGTGGTGAGACCACTTCGCCTTGCACGAACACCAGTATCCCGCTGTCGCGCAGACGGACTTGGTACACGTAACGGATTCCCCGGCCGACAATGGCTTTGGGACTAAGAGGCGTCGTCGTGACGTTTTCGACGACGCCCATAACTTTTTGCAAGCCAACAATCGGGCTGATATGCCGCGTCACAATCGGTATGGCTATCACCAAAATGATGGCGCAAAACAACGAGACGCCGACAATGGTGTCGCGGTACTCTTCTTGAAGTAAAAGCAAACGATTCCTAACGGAAAGCCTTGTTTGGCCCATTCACGCCGCCGTTCAATTTGCGAACCGGTAAGAGATGGAGCCGTTGTCACGCGTAACGCGATCAAGTCTAACGTTTGAGCCGATCAAGCGTGGGTGATCGTCGTAAATGAGGACCGACGAACCATTCTCAAGGAACAGTAAATACATGATATTCTGACCCTTGCCCTGTTCGCTTTTGAGGCGATTATAGCCTTTGATGGCCAATAGCTCGTAATTCGTAGGCGCTGCAATCGCTTACAAGGAAAATGGCCTCAGCCTTTTTGGGCGTGGGGCTTTTTCTTTGTCTTTGGTGCGGTGTTGCGCTTTGGGGTTCCCCAATCGTTCTGGGCACCGACGACAGCGGCCTCCGGGTCCGGAATTGCGAATGCCCCGCGCAGTGCATCCTCTGTGGATAACGGTGACAACTTCACCCGCGCTGCTGCATTGGGGGTTGATGTTGCATTCTCGTTCTTTGCCATTTTACGTTCACTCCCAAGGGCCAATTGCATTTTTCGTAAACTTGGCCTATATATGGCTAGGAACAAACGACTCGGGACCGGAGGCACACAATGTCAACAACTGCATCATCTGCCATCTCGGCAATGAGGGCGCTGCGCGCCGAAATCGAGGGTCGCCTTTTGCATAATGAAGATTATCGGGCCTTCATGGCGTTAAACAAGGCTATTGACGAAGTTTCCCCGCCAATTCGTTCGGAAATCGCATCTGAGCCGCATTCCGAGATTGGCCGCGTGATGAAGCGAATCGGCGAGGAACTTTTCAGCAAAGTCCCCTCACAGCCGGAAGCCGCAGGTCGTATTCTCTCTGACTACGGTCCGACGACAACCGCTGACATTTTGGAAATGATCAAGGAGTTTGGCGTCACGGTTTCCGGCAACGACCCGCTGATCAATCTGTCATCATCTCTTTCGAAATCGGGGCATTTCCGTTCCATTCGTATCAACGGTGTTCCGCACTGGTGGTTCAAAGATCGCCCGCTACCGTCCGCGTCTTCTAAAGAAGCGATCGGAACCGGCTCACTTGAATTCGGCGGGCTGACGGACGCTGGCGCGTCCGCCGCCGATAGTGGCTCTAGTGATGGAGGTAGCGACGATGCCGCCGCCTAGTAGTTGACCAGGATCGCCGCGACGTTGCCGACTTGCGATTCTGGTTACCCGAGGGTCGGGACGGACAAAGAGGGTCTGAACACCCGCTTTGTCCGTTGGGTAAACCCTTCACCCTATGCTGGCCGAGTGGTGAAATTGGTAAACACGCCGGGTTTGGAACTCGGTGAGCGGTCCCTGAGAAGACCATGCGCTCTTGCGGGTTCGAGGCCCGTTTCGGCCACCATTCTTTTACAACTGTTTGATTCTACAGTCAATTTCTTTGACGGGACCCTATATATATAGTTAAACTTCGCTTTAGATCAAGGAGTTAGCGCCCTTCCGGTACATCAACCGGCGGCCAGTTACGGCGCCAAGAGCGCCTTCGGTGCGCTGTCCGTCGCTCATATGCCGGGTGTTCCAGCGATAGTCGAACTCGCTGAGATAGCGCGCAAGGTGCTTCGCGCTGACTTGATGGAAGGAGCCGAAGATCCCGCGCTTCAGGAGCGAATGATAGCTCTCGGCAAAGTTCGTATGAATAAACCAGCTCCGAACGTATTCCTTCGAATGGTCGACGCTGTGGTGCGAATAGAAGTGACCGTTCAGCCCTTCGTAGGAAAGATTGCTGTCCGTCATGATCGTCGCGCTTTTGTCGACCACTGGCTTTGCCAGCGCCTGAAGCGTTTTCTTTTTCGTATCCGGCACATGGGCGGTCTTAACGTTTCCGTCGCGCTCGATCATCGTCATGACGATCTCTTTCTTTCCAGCGCGTTCGGTCCTGTCCTTGTGCTTGTTATTGGCAACCTTGCCGCCGACGAATGTTTCGTCCAACTCGACAACGCCGCGGTCCTTGCCGAGCATCGAAGCGAAAGGTTCCTGCATCATCGCATAGCGCACCCGGTGACAAACGAACCATGCCGCTTTGTACGAAATGCCAAGTTCGCGCTTCAACTGATTTGCGCTCACACCCTTCTTGGCGGAACACATAATGAAAAATGCATATGCCCATTTCCCTAGGGAAACATGCGACCCTTCGAAAATGCTCTTTGTCGTGACGCTGAATTTCTTGCGGCAGTCGGCGCACTTCCATTGACGGCGTTCCGAGTTCGGACCCTTCAATTCATACACGACACCGTGATTGCAATGTGCGCATTGCACGCCATTCGGCCAACGGATGTCGCGGATGAAATCACCGGCCTTCATTTCGTTGGCGAGGAGCGGTGCGATATCGACTATGGATTTGATCATGCCGATTATATAGCACGTTCAGTTGGTCCATTCAAGGTTATAATCGCCGCTTTTGATCATTGCATCGATCGCATCAACCGACCGGATCGGGCTCGCGTCGTTCGCCCATTTGTTCAGAGCCGACGAACCATCACCACGAACAAAGTGATGAGCAGGATCACGCCAAACGCGTTCCTTTTCAAATCCGCATAAGTCCACGGCATAGACATGAATCCCTCAGCGCAGATTCATGTGGTGCCACGAAGGCTGACTTTCAATTAGCCCTTTTTGTTCCGGCGATGTTACTGTTGGTGACGCCGGGCTCGCCGCCGTTACTTCGCCTTTGACAACGCCAGCCAGAGGCCGCCGCCGATCAGGAAACTGCCGCTGATCCGCGACAGCAGCTTGACGCGGCCGGCCGAGAGCAGGCGTCCGGCACGGCCGGCGGCCAGCGCGAAGGTCGAATCCGACACCGCGGCGAAGACCAGGGCGGTGAGACCCATGACAACGATCTGCAACGCGTAGTTGCCTTCAGAGGCGATGAACTGCGGAAAAAACGCGCCGAAGAAACCAGCGTCTTAGGATTGCTGATCGCCACCAGCAGGCCTTGCAGGAAGAAGCCGCCGCGCGGTGTCTTCGCCGATCCGTCGGCGTTCAACTTGCCCTTGGAGCGGAACATCTGCACACCCATCCAGATCAGATAGGCAGCGCCGATCAGCCTGACCCATTCGAACCAATGGCCCATGCCCGCGATCAGCGAAGTCAATCCGATGCCGACAATGGCAATCATGATGGCCAGCCCGGCCTGCGTGCCGGCGACATTGGCGAGGCCGGCGCGGGAACCATGGCGGATGCTGTTGGCGATGATCAGCGTGACCGTCGGTCCAGGCACCAGGACAATGACGATACAGGCAACGACATAGGTAGCGTAGAGTTCCAGCGACATGGTTTTCCTCGACAATATGCGGCTTGCGACGCGGCCGACCGTGATCAATGCATGACAGCAACGCCGGTGCAAGCCGGCAGCATATGTCGTTGGCAACCTTGACCTGGATTTAGACGCCGGCCTGCCACGGTAGCGTCGTCTGGTAGGCTGCCGCTGCTCTCAACACGGCCATGTCGCCGCGCGGCCGCCCGATCAGTTGCATGCCCATTGGCCTGCCTCTGGCATCGAAGCCCGCGGGTACGTTGACCGCAGGGCAGCCGCCCAGCGTGGCGAACGCTGAAACCTGCATCCAGCGGTGATAGCTGTCCATGGCACGTCCGGCCACTTGGGTCGGCCAGTGGGTGGAGACCTCGAAGGGGAAGACCTGCGCGGTCGGCAGTGCGATGAGGTCGAAGCGGTCGAAGAGCGACAGCAGCATTCGATGCCAGGACGAGCGCCTCACCGTGGCAGCGTGGATCTGCGGCGCCGTGAGTTGCAGCGCATGTTCCACCTCCCACACGGCCTCCGGCTTCAGAAGACTGCGTTTCAAAGGATCGTCGTAATGCGCCTTGAGCGCACAACCGCTGCTCGCCTGGCGCAGCGTTACAAAGGCCTGCCACAGCGCTTCGAAGTCGAAATCCGGCACCAGCGCTTCGGTCTGAAAGGATATTTCGGCGAATCGGCTGAGAGCGGCCTCGCAAAGACTAGGGATGTCGGGTTCGACCGGCAGATAACCGCCAAGATCGCCGAACCAAGCGATGCGGCCGCCGGCCGTCGGCGTTTGCAGTCCCCGTAGGAAGCAGTCCTGCTTGTGATGTGAGAGCGGCGCGCGAGGGTCGTAACCAGCCTGCTCGTCGAGCAGCAGCGCCATGTCGCGCACGCTGCGACCCATCGGCCCTTCGACACCCATCTGCGCGTGAAAGACGTCAAGCTCGGGGCCGGCCGGAACAAGTCCCTGCGATGGACGGAAGCCATAGACGTTGTTGTAAGCGGCCGGGTTGCGCAGCGAGCCACCAAAGTCGCTGCCGTCGGCGACAGGCAGCATGTCGAGCGCCAGCGCGACCGCCGCGCCGCCGCTCGAACCGCCGGCGGTCAAGGCCGGGTCGAAAGCATTGAGCGTCGAGCCGAACACGGTGTTGTAGGTGTTGGAGCCAAGGCCGAATTCGGGAACGTTGGTTTTGCCGATGATGATGGCGCCGGCCTTGCGGATGCGCTCGACGAAGAAATCGTCTTCCTGCGGCAGGAAATCGGCGAAGATCGGCGAGCCGAAGCTGGTCCTGAGGCCCTTGGTCTGCGCGAGATCCTTGATGGCGATCGGCAGGCCGAACAGGGACCCGGCATGTTCTGCATGCGCCAGATGCGCGTCTGCCTTGTCGGCCTCGCGCAAGATGTCGGCACGGTCGCGCAGCGAGACGATGGCGTTGACCAGCGGGTTCACGGCGTCGACCCGGTCGAGGAATGCCGTCACCACCTCGCGCACGGACAGCTGACGACGCCTGATCCCGTCGGCAAGATCCACGGCGGACAGGCGGCAGATATCGCCGGCGGGCGGCACGGCGTGTTTTGTGGCCGGACGCATGGCTCTCATCTAGCCGGCGGATTTTGGAGCGCCGCGTCGACGTCCTTCGCCAGCGGGATCGCCGGTTGGGCGCCGGGCTTCAGGCAAGCGAGCGAACCAGCGGCAGCAGCACGGGCGAGCGCCTGATCGAGCGGCAGGCCGGATGACAGCCCGGCGGCGAAATAGCCGCAAAACGTGTCGCCGGCGCCGACCGTATCGACCGGAGTGATCTTCAGAGCCGGAAGCATCAGAAGATCGGCTGGCGTGGCAGCCAGAACGCCGTCACCGCCGAGCGTGACGACAATTGTGCGGCAGGTCTTCCCGGCGTAATCGCGCATCCGCGCCGGGCGATCGCGGCCGCTCAGCGACAGCGCCTCGCCATAGAGGTCGAATTCGGTTTCGTTGGCGACGACATAGTCGGCCTTGCCGAGGAAGGCGGCCGCCTCGCCCCGGAACGGTGCCGTGTTGAGCACGCTAACCGCGCCTGCCGCAAGTGCCGCGTCCAGTGCTGCATCGACAGTCTGCAGCGGGATCTCCTGCTGCAGAAGGACGACATCGCCCTTCTTCATGAAAGCCTTGGAAAGGTCGCCGGTCACGACCGAATCATTGGCGCCCGGTACTACGGCAATGACGCTCTCGCCGTCGTCGGCGACCATGATCAATGCCGTGCCGGTCGAGGCGAAGGTTTCACCGACACCGGATAGGTCGATCTTGCCGTCCCGCAACAGCGCCAGCGCTTCAGTGGCGAAGTTGTCCTTGCCGACCGCGCCGACCATGTGCACCTTGGCGCCGGCGCGCGCGGCGGCCAGCGCCTGGTTGGCGCCCTTGCCGCCGGGTGCGGTGGTAAAGCCGGAGCCCCGAACCGTCTCGCCTGGTGCGGGCAAGCGGTCGACATTGGCGATAAGATCGAGGTTGATCGAGCCGATAACGATGATCAAGTGGCGCCTCCCTGCCGACGCATCGTGCTTTCCGAAAATCGGAATCGGTTTTCGGAAAGCACGAGGCGTAGAATTAAAGTGTTAGAGCGTACTTTGTGCGTCCGAATGGACGCACGTCGCTCTAATTGCACGGGAAGCTACTCCGTAAGACCGCTGCTTGCCAGACCGCGCGAGATCAACCCGCGCTGCCGGCCCGAATCTATGGACGTGTCATCAAGATCCGACCTGTCCCGCTTCCCAGCCAAGGATGGCGCGCTTGCGCGTCAGGCCCCAGTGGTAGCCGGTCAGCGCGCCGGACTTGCCGAGAGCCCGGTGACACGGCACCACGAAGGACATCGGATTGGCGCCGACCGCGGCACCCACCGCCCGGCTGGCGCTCGGTGCGCCGATGCGGGCGGCTATCGAGGAATAGGTGCAGGCTTTGCCCATCGGGATGCGCAGCAGGGCTTCCCAGACGCGGACCTGGAAGTCGGTGCCGATCATCACGACGCGCAGCGGCTGGTCGGCGCGCCACAGCGCCGGATCGAAGATGCGTGCAGCATAGGGCGCCGTCGCGGCCATGTCCTCGACATAGCTTGCGTTCGGCCAGCGGCTGGACATGTCGGCGAAGGCCCCGCGCTCGCCGCCGGCATCGCTGAAGGCGAGGCCGGCAAGGCCGCGGTCGGTGACCATGATCAGGGCGATGCCGAAGGGCGAAATATGATAACCATAGCGGATCGTCAGCCCGGCGCCGCGCGTCTTGTAGTCGCCCGGCGACATCGCCTCATGGGTGACGAAAAGATCGTGCAGCCGGCCGGGGCCTGACATGCCGACCTCGAAAGAAGTCTCGAGCAGCGGCATGCCGGAATCGAGCAGTTTGCGCGCGTGGTCGAGCGTGACGGCCTGGAGGAAGGCCTTGGGCGACAGGCCGGCCCAACGGGTGAAGAGCTTCTGCAGGCCGGTGGGCGTCTCGCCGACCTCCTCGGCCAGTATTTCGAGCGACGGCTGGTCACGGTAGTCAAGGCTGATCTTCTCGATCGCGCGCCGAACAACTTCGTAGTCACCGCCTTCAGGCGTGATGTCTTTCTTCAGAATAGCTGTCTGTGCGTTCATGGGACTATCTCCTTGGGCGTGAATATCGCCCTTCGCGGCTCCGATCACCACCCGAAACTTGCCTTCTCGTCATGTGCACTCAGATAGCGCTGGCTTCGAGATGGAGAGGCATGCATGGCTGGCGAGAGGTGCATCTCACCGAGGAAAAATGACGCGCTCTTGTCATCCGGCTTTGGAGCTAAATTCCGCCGCTGCGCAAGATCGATACATTATTGCGATCTCGATTTTGAAATAACTTCCCCTCTGCGCTTAGCGCCTTGTTGCTCGATAGGAAACTTAATGCGAGTTTGTAGGGAAGACGGATCCTATAGAAATGAAGCAAGATGCACGGGCAGCAGCGGCCTTTTTTCTGGCCCCTCCAATAGCGGTGGCAGTCGAGATTCTTCGAGAATTGTGCATCGTCGTTTTTCAGAATGGGTTGAGTGAAAGTCTTGTATTAGCGGGCCAATTTTGGGCGGTATTGAAGATCGCAACAATTTTTGCATGGTCTTTTGCAATACTGTTTGGGGTTCCACTCTACATTCTTCTGAGATGGCTTAGAATTTTCTCGCCGTGGGTAACGATAGGGTTCGCTGCCGCAATAGGAGCGTGGTTCAATATTTTTCCGGAATTCTTGCCCAAAAATGAGACGACCAACTTTTGGATAACAGGCTGCCAAATCATAGCGAATGGCACGCGCACTTTATGTGGGTATTGGGAGCTGGCATCGGACGTGCTGTCTACCGCGACCTTGGGCGCGGTGGCTGGTCTGATTTTTTGGCCTATCTACGCTGGCGGCTGGAAGCGGCCAGTCATCTAAACCTAGCGCGCCTTGGCGGTCGCCAGGGCACGCGAAAAGGCTGACGCAAAGCTCTCGCGGTCGTCGGGATTGAGAAAGCCGCCGATCGGCACATTCTGGCCCTGTGCTTCTACCGCCATCCTGGTGATGCCGATCTCGGCGTGGCGGGCGACCGAAAAACGCGCCCAGAACGGATTGAAGCGATGCGCTTCCGATTTGCCTGACGGTGCGGTCTTGCGGATGTCGAGGCTGGTGCGCGAGACCGACACTTCCTCGCGGGCGCGGGCGGCACGATAATTGGCGCGAAAGGCGATGTAGACGGCGATGACGTCGAGACCGAGGAAGCCGAATACCGGCCAGGCGCCGCGCGACAGGAAAAACGCTCCGGTCACCAACGAGCCGAACAGCAGAGCGCCCATCAGGATGGCAAAGCCGGTTTTGCCCAGCGACCGATGCGGTATCAGCAACGCCTGGAAGAATGGCTCGTCGGCCTGAAATGAGGCGTTTGTGTCGCTCATGCCGGGATATTATAGGAAGGGGATGACGAGCCCCAAGCCCAAAAATTCCTCTACACCCAAAAATGACCTGCCCCCCGGCCGACGCGAGGGCTCGAACACCAAACCGCGTGCCCGGCCGGTGCGGTCCCATTCGCTCTACAGCCCGGCCGAGGTGCACGAGATTTTCCGGCGCTTTTCCGTTCAGCGGCCCGAGCCGAAGGGCGAACTCGAACATGTCAACGCCTTCACGCTGCTGGTGGCGGTGGTGCTTTCGGCACAGGCGACCGATGTCGGCGTCAACAAGGCAACGCGGGCGCTGTTCAAGGTCGCCGATACCCCGCAAAAGATGCTGGCGCTCGGCGAGGCCAAGGTCGGCGACTACATCCGCACCGTCGGGCTCTGGCGCAACAAGGCCAAGAACGTCATTGCGCTGTCGGAAGCGCTGATCCGCGACCATGGCGGCGAGGTGCCTGACGACCGCGACCGGCTGATCAAGCTGCCGGGCGTCGGGCGCAAGACCGCCAATGTCGTGCTCAACATGGCCTTCGGCCAGCACACGATGGCGGTCGACACGCATATCTTCCGCATCGGCAACCGGCTGGGGCTGGCGCCCGGCAAGACGCCGGAACAGGTCGAGCAGGGGCTGTTGAGGATCATCCCTGACGAATATATGCGCCACGCGCATCATTGGCTGATCCTGCATGGCCGCTACGTCTGCAAGGCGCGCAAACCGGATTGTCCGGTCTGTGTCATCGCCGACATCTGCAAGGCCGAGGAGAAGACGAATGATGTTCCGGCGCCGCTGGTCGAGATCGCGCCACTCGAACCCGTAGGCGAACTTCAGTAGCCGTAGCCGCGCGCCATCGCCGCGGCGAAGACCGGGATCAGCAGGAAGATCAAGGCTTCGGCGCGGACATAAGTTCGAACGGATGCAAGTTGCGCCGCCGGCACTTGAAAGCCGGGGCTGGCCGAGGCCTGCCTGTTCCAGGACACAAAGCGGACCGTCGGGATAATCGACAGCAGGCCGACGGTGACGAAGGCCGCCATTTTTGCCCAGAACACCCAATTGTAGACGTAGAACTCCCAACCCTTCAGGCCGTAGATGACGCGGCCGATGCCGACGATGATGATCAGCATGGCGATGATGCCGTAATGGCGATCGATGCCGACAAGCCGCCGGAGCGTTGCGGCGAGCAGGTCGCCGCGGATCAGGACAAATTCGGCGCCGATGATCCCGGCCAGCGAGAACACCAGCAGATGATGAAAGATGGCAAGCAGAAGATCGGTGGTATCCATGCCCTTTTCCCTCCGTCGGACGGCACAGCGGACGCGCTGGACCAGCTGCTGGTGAAAAGTAGCACCGCTGGGCAGGATTCACATTGGGCTGGAAGACGATCTGCACAGGCTTTGGCTCTTGTCTGGTGCAGGCGATTTGGATTTCTGTCGTATATCGTTTTTCCCAAAACCGCCGAGCATCCTCGGTCAAGCCCAAGGGCAGGCTTCCTGGGCGACATGCGCTAAGCACAGGCAAACGCAACCGAGGCATGACACATGATCGATCCACAGGCGCTCGTCGCTCCCGTCATTGAAACGGCGCGCACCGTGCTGCGACCACACCGGCTCGATGATTTCGACACCTATGTCGCCATGTGGGCCGATCCGGCCGTCACTCGCTTCATCGGCGGCAATCCGCGCACTCGGGAGGAAAGCTGGATGCGCTTCCTGCGTCATGCCGGCCTGTGGTCGCTGCTGGGCTACGGCTTTTGGGCGATTGAGAACAAGGCATCCGGCCGCTTCATCGGCGAGGCCGGCTTTCACGATCTGAAGCGCGACATGGTGCCGTCGATCGAAGGCGTTCCGGAAGCCGGTTGGGCACTGGTCCCGAGCGCCCATGGCCAAGGCTTCGCCTGCGAAGTCGTCGGACGGGTTCTCGCCTGGGGCGACGAGGCATTCGGGCGCGCAAGGACCGTCTGCATCATCGATCCGGAAAACACCGCTTCCCTGAATGTCGCGGCAAAATGCGGCTACAGGGAAGTGCTGCGGACCACCTATCACGACGATGCGACGATCCTGCTGGAACGGCAGCCTTGAGGGTGCTGCCTGTCACCCCTGTTGTTCTGGTCAGGCCGAACCGGGGCTTTCTATGCCTTTCGCATCGGCACCGGCTTTGCGGGCCGCCTCTTCGAGCATCGAGGCGTCTTCGCCAAAAGCGCGGGTGGCGCGCGCGGCTGCCTCGATCAGCGGATTTTTCATGCGCTGGAGAAAGGCCGCGTCGACGCGCGTGCTCGGGCCGGACAGCGTCAATGCACCGAGCAACGTGTGCCCCGGCCCGAACACCGGTGCCGAGACGCCCGCCGTCTCGGGGTCGCGGTCGCCGACCGACAAACAATGATAGGTTTTGCGGATCGTCTCGTAAGGCTCGCCCTGCTGACCGGAAAACGCCGCAAGCACGCGGCCGCCCGAGCCGGCCAGCAAGGGCAGCACGTCGCCTTCCCGTATTGTGTAGCGGATGGGATGCTTGGACTCGACGCGGTAGAGGCAGGTGCGCACGTTGCCCGAGCGGACATAGAAAGCGACGCTTTCCCAGCTTCGCTCGGCCAGATCGCGCATGATCGGCAACAGGATATCGATCGCCACAACCGAACGCTGGTATAGCGCACCCAGCCGAAAGGTGGCAGGGCCGACACGGTAGCGGCCGTCGTCGAGACGCTCCAGCAGCTGCCCGCGCAATAATGAGTTCGCCAGCCTCAGGATCGTGCTCTTGTAGAGGCCGGTCCGCGCCGCGATTTCGGCCAGGCTGAGCGACCGGTCGGCAGTAGCGAAAGCATCGAGGATGGCGATCGCACGGTCAAGCGCGGCAACGCCGTTGGTCGACGCAGGCTTGGATTGTGTTACGGTCATCTGCTTGACCACGTCGTTCCGTTCCCAGTTGGACAGAGGGGCCGATCGGAACAACTATGCCGCGTGCAGATAGTTCTGTCCAGTAGAATGCCGTTCCTGTTGACAGAACGAAGCAAAGACTGCATGAATTTTTGTCGAGCGGGTCTGAATTCAGGCTACGTTGCTGGCAGGCACCGGAGGAGGTGTCGTGATTGGAGGAATCTCATGCTGAACAGACGCAGATTTTTAATGAGCACCGCCGCTGCCGTCGGCGCCGCGGGTTTCGCAGCGTTGCATCTCTCGCCCGCTTTTGCGCAGGATGCACCGCAGATCCAGATATTCGTGCCGGCAGCGCCCGGCGGCGGCTGGGACCAGACGGCGCGCACGATGGACCAAGTGCTACGCAGTGAGAAGCTGATCTCCGGTTCGCAGATCACCAATGTCGGCGGCGCCGGCGGCACAGTCGGCCTGCCGCAATTCATCAGCCAGTGGAACGGCAAGGGCAATTCGCTGATGGTTGCCGGTATGGTCATGGTTGGCGCCATCATCGCCAACAAATCCGCCAATAATCTCACCGAAGTCACGCCGATCGCCCGCCTCACCGGCGAATTCGAGGCGCTTGTGGTGCCGGCGGCCTCGCCGTTCAAGACAGCAGCGGATTTCGTCGCCGCCCTCAAGGCCGACCCGACCAAGGTTCCGGTCGCTGGCGGTTCGGCCGGCGGCTCGGACCACATATTGTTCGGCCTTATCGCGAAGACGGCCGGTGTCCCGGCAGCCAACCTCTCCTACGTGCCGTTCGCCGGCGGCGGCGAGGCACTGTCGGCGCTTCTCGGCAACCAGGTCGCGGCCGGCATCTCCGGCTATGGCGAGTTCTCCGAACAGGTCAAGGCAGGCGCGCTTCGCCTACTCGCCATTTCCGCGGACAAGCGCCAGGAAGGCATCGACGCACCGACGCTGAAGGAAGCCGGCATCGATGTCGAACTGTTCAACTGGCGCGGCGTCTTCGCACCGCCAGGCGTTTCCGATGCCGACAAGGCGGCGATGATCACGCTGGTCGAGACCATGGCCAAAAGCGATGCCTGGGCCACCGAATGCAAAAACCGCAACTGGACGCAGATCCTGCTCACCGGCGACGACTATGCGAAATTCCTCGCCGAAGACACGACCCGGATCGCAGCCATCCTCAAGGACCTCGGCCTTGCCTGATTTCCTCGGAGAGGGGCGGTCTGCACTGCCCCTTTCCGAAGTTCGCCAGCCGCATGGACATGCGATCCAGCGCGAGTGAAACTGCGGTAAGGTCGGCTGTGGGAGACCGGCCTATCCAGGGAGGACGATCATGAGCACCAGCGACCAGCAGGCGGCGCGGCCGCGCCTTGCCGTGCCCGAATTGCTGATCGGCATCGGGCTTCTCGCTTGCGCCGGCGCAGTTGCATGGCAGACACTATCGATTCCGGTGTCGCCGCTCTATTCCAAGGTCGGCCCGACCGTCTTCCCCTACATCACCATGGTCGGCATGACGATCCTTTCCGTGCTGCTGATCGTCGCCGCCCTGGGGGGTGGCTGGCAGCCGGAGGAGGAAAAGGAAACGCCGACCGACTGGAAGGCGATGGGCATCGTCGCCGTCGGACTGGTCGCGAACCTTGTGCTGATCCAGCCGCTTGGCTTCACCGCAGCCTCGGTAATCATGTTCGTTCTCATCTGCCACGGGTTCGGCAGCAGACATCCGCTGCGTGACGTGCTCATCGGCCTGGTCCTGGCGCTTGCCGCCTATTTCGGCTTCGCCAGGGCGCTCGGCGTCAACATCGGCGCCGGCTTCATCGAGAACCAGCTGAACACGGGTCTCGATTCGATTATCCGTATGTTGAGGGGCTGAAGCCATGGAAACGCTCAGCCATCTCGCGCACGGATTTTCGGTCGCTTTTACGCCGATCAATCTCATGTGGTGTCTGCTCGGCACGACACTGGGGACAGCGATCGGCGTGCTGCCCGGCCTCGGACCAGCGCTGACCATCGCGCTGCTTTTGCCGATCACCTATCAGGTGGCGCCGGAAGCATCCTTCATCCTGTTTGCCGGTATCTATTACGGCGCCATGTATGGCGGTTCGACGACATCGATCCTGCTCAACACGCCGGGCGAAAGTGCGACCATCGTCACTGCGCTGGAAGGCAACAGGATGGCCCGTTCCGGGCGCGGCGGCGCGGCACTTGCCACCTCGGCGATCGGCTCCTTCGTCGCCGGCACACTCGGCACGCTGGGCGTCGCTTTCCTGGCTCCGGTCGTGGTCAAATTCGCGCTGTCTTTCGGCCCGGCCGAATACTTTTCGCTGATGGTGCTGGCCTTCATCACGGTTTCGGCGGTGCTCGGCTCGTCGTCGGTGCGTGGCCTGACCAGCCTGTTCATCGGCTTCGTCATCGGCATGATCGGCGTCGACCTGCAGACCGGGCAGCCGCGCTTCACCTTTGGCATGAGCCAGTTGCTCGACGGCGTCGACGTGATCGTTGTCGCCGTCGGCCTCTTTGCGGTCGGCGAGACGTTCTACATGGCCTCGCGCCGCTATGCCGGCAAGGACGAGATCGTGCCGCTGAAGGGCTCGCTGTACATGACGGCGGCCGAATGGGCACGCTCGTGGAAGGCTTGGCTGCGCGGCGCCCTGCTTGGCTTCCCGATCGGCGCCCTGCCAGCCGGCGGCGCCGAAATCCCGACCTTCCTGTCCTATGCGATCGAGAAGAAGCTCTCCAAACACAAGGAAGAGTTCGGCACGGTCGGCGCCATCGAAGGCGTTGCCGGACCGGAAGCCGCCAACAACGCATCGGCCGCCGGCGTGCTGGTGCCGATGCTGACACTCGGCCTGCCGACCTCGGCGACGGCCGCGATCATGCTGTCGGCCTTCCAGAGTTATGGCATCAACCCCGGGCCGATGCTGTTCATGACGCAGGCCAACCTGGTCTGGGGGCTGATCGCCAGCCTGTTCATCGCCAATATCATCCTCGTCATCCTCAACCTGCCGCTGATCGGTCTGTGGGTGCGGCTGCTGAAAATCCCGGCGCCGCAGCTCTATGCCGGCATCCTGGTGTTCGCTACGGTCGGCACTTACGGCATTTCGCAGTCGCCGACCGACCTCGTCATCCTCTATCTGCTCGGCGGCGCCGGATTCCTGATGCGGCGCTTCGATTTCCCGACGGCGCCGGTCATCATCGGCATGATCCTCTGGCCGCTCGCCGAAACGCAGTTCCGCCGCGCGATGACCATCTCGAACGGCGACTGGTCGGTGTTCTACAAACATCCGCTGTCGCTGACGCTGCTGACGCTGGCGTTCATCGGGCTGATTGGGCCGCAAATCTACGCTTACATCGAACGCCGGCGCATGCGCGGACCGGAACATGTGCCGGGCGATGCCTGACATGTTTGTGACACCATGACCGATCTGCTGTCCGGTATCCGCGTCCTCGACCTGACCAATGTTCTGGCTGGCCCTTACTGTGCCTATCAGCTGGCGCTGCTCGGGGCCGATGTGATCAAGGTCGAGGCGCCGCAGGGCGGCGATCTGGCGCGGCAGCTCGGCGGCTCGCCGGAACTCAACAGCATTGGCATGGGCGCTTCGTTCCTGGCGCAGAACGCCGGCAAACGGTCAGTGGTGCTCGATCTCAAGAAGGAGGCCGATCGCGAACGCTTCCTCGATCTGGTCGCCTCCGCCGACGCGCTGGTCGAGAATTTTCGCCCCGGCGTGATGGACCGGCTGGGGCTCGGCTATGTGACCCTGAAAGAAGTCCGCCCCAGCCTTATCTATTGCGCGATTTCGGGCTTCGGCCAGACCGGGCCGATGCGCGACAATCCGGCCTACGACCAGATCATCCAGGGCCTTTCAGGCATCATGAGCATCACCGGCACACCGGAAACCGCGCCGCTGCGTGTCGGCTATCCCGTTGCCGACACGCTGGGCGGGCTGGTCGGGGCGTTCGCCATCGCCGCCGCGCTGGTCAAGCAGAAGACGACAGGCGACAGCGCCTTCCTCGACGTGTCGATGCTCGAATGCACGCTCTCCGCGCTGGGCTGGCCGGTCTCCAACTATCTGACGGCTGACGTCGAGCCGCAGCCGATGGGCAACGAGAACATGACGGCGGCACCTTCCGGAACGTTTCGCACCGGCGACGGCTTGCTCAACATCGCCGCCAACAAGCAGGAGCAGTTCGTCACGCTCTCCCGTCTGATCGGCCTGCCGGACCTGGCGTCGGACCCGCGCTTCGCCGAGCGTGAGACGCGCAAGCGCAATCGCGTCACCTTGAAGGCACTGATCGAGGATGCCCTGGCGAGCGGCTCGGCCGCGGCCTGGGAGGAGACGCTCAATCGCGCAGGCGTGCCGGCGGGCAGGGTGCTGACGATCCCGCAGGTGCTGGCCGAGCAGCAAGTGATCGAGCGCGAGATGACCACCCGTTTCGATGGCATGCCGAACATCGACCGACCGCTGACCGTGGTGCGCGGCGGGTTCATGGTCGATGGTGCGGCACCCTTGCCGACCAAGCCGCCGCCGGCGCTGGGCGAGCATATGGACGAGGTGTTTGCCAGCCTGCCGCCGCGCGTCAAGAAAAAGGCGCAGGCATGAGCGACGTGAGAACATGAGCGACGTTGGAAAAACCGGCCGCGAGCGCGGCGAGGAATGGTGGCAGACCGATATCATCGAAATGCGCCCTGGCGTGATCCGGCTGCGCGGCTATGAGATCCAGGACCTGATCGGCCGCGTCAGCTTTCCGGCTATGATCTGGCTGATGCTGCGCGGCGAACTGCCAGGTGAGGAGCAGGCGGCGCTGCTCGGCATCGCGCTCGGTGCCGCCGTCGACCACGGGCCGCAGGCGCCGTCGATCGCCATTGCCCGCATGGCGGTCACCTGCGGCGTCGGCATCAACAGTGCCATGGCCTCAGCCATCAATGTGCTCGGCGACGTGCATGGCGGCGCCGGTGAACAGGCGCTTGCCTTCTACGGCGACATCGCCGCGGCACTGGACGCAGGCGCGACGCTTGCGGACGCCGTCGTGGCGCGGCTCGATCGTTTCTTCGCCGAGGAAAAATCCTATGTGCCGGGGCTCGGGCACCGTTTCCACCCGGTCGATCCGCGGGCGCCGCGCCTCATCGAGCTGACCCGCGATTTTGCCGCGCGCGGCATCGTCAGCGGATGTTTCGCCGACATCGCCGAGGCTGTCGAGGCTGAGGTGGCGCGACGCAAGGGCAAGAAGATCCCGCTCAACATCGACGGCGCCACCGCCGTCATTTATGGCGAGCTCGGCTTTCCGCCGCCGCTGACACGCGGCCTATTCGTGCTCTCGCGCTCGGTCGGAATATTGGCGCATGCGTGGGAACAGTCGCAACAGAGCGACCGCAACAAGGGACCCTTGCCGCGCGAGTGGTTGTGGGCCTATACCGGCACGCCGGTGCGGCCTTTCCCTCAGGGAGACGGTGACTCCAAATGAGGCCTTGGTTCGAGTTCGCCAGCGGGCGCTGGTTGGGGAACTTTCAAGTTCTTCAGCAGCGTTGAAAGGTCGGGCTCGTCGATAAGCACCGCTGCGTCCTGCGGTGTCAGCCACGCTCGCTGCCGCCTTCTGGCTTCCTGCCAGTTGGCCAGTTCCTCCGTCACCGCCAGCAGGTAGACGGTGACGTCGACGCGGACGAAGCGGTTGGTCAGCCGCTTCCAGTAGGAATAGGTGCCGGCCGGCTGCTTCAGCGTCTTGCCGAGGACGCCGGCTTCCTCCCGCGCTTCGATAGTGGCTGCCTTGCGCGCACTCTTGCCCTTCATCGGCCAGCCCTTAGGCACGATAAAGCGCCTTGTCGATATCGAGGTGACCAGCATCACCTCGACGTTGCCATGCTCGCCCAGCCGAAAAGGAATCGCCGCGACCTGACGGACCCGCCCGCCCTTCCTCGCCTTGCGTACGACCTTCTTCTTGGTGGCTGCCATTCCCGACGATCCAATCAGGGCAGTGCCCAAGCACAAAGGCACGTTGCGAAATCAAAACCGCCTTGATGCTACTTCAAGCACATCTGCGTTCAAGTATATAAGTCGGCTAATAAATGAAAAGCGCCGGCTACCTCAGCGGCAGGTGCTGATGAAGCGGCTGCCCGATCGCCGCAACTGGCAAGTAGGCTGCATCTGCTGCACATCAGGCCGTTGCGGCGCGACTTGGCGATCCTGGGCACGGAACTGCTGTTGCTGCTGCTGATACTGCTGCCGCCGCAGCCTGTTCTCGAGCATCTGCAATTCGCCCTGCAGGACAAGCGCGTTGCGGTTGGCGGGAGTGACGTTCTGCGCGGAGACAGCGGCGCCCGACAACATCGCTGTTGCCAGCATTGCCGACATGAAGATCGTCGATAGGCGAAGCGGCGACATCTGTTCATTCCCGCACGAAATGGAACCCTCCAATCAATATAGGGCGTTTGTCTGGTGACACCATAATTAAAGCCTCGCCGAGGCGGAATTGCCGGGGCTCAGGGCCCGTCGACCCTCATGTGCTGGCCAAGGGCATCATCTCGAGGTTGACGACAAGAAGGTGGAGGGCATTCTGCAATTCAGCACGTGTCAGGCCGGTTGCCTGGTGTCTTTGGCATCCGATACGAAAATCACGCCGCTGCTCGAGGCCGCCACCATTTTGAAAGGTCAACCGATCAGCTTTCCCATCTCATTGACCGGCTTTAGCGGCGCACTCTCCCGGACCGCGGAACTCTTGGCCGATTGAGCGTTGTCCACCAGGATTATATTCAGTCCACTTCGCGCAGACGATATCCGACGCCGGTTTCGGTCGTGATGTAACGCGGCTGGTCGGGCGTTTTCTCGATCTTTTGCCTGAGCTGCCGCACATAGACCCTGAGATACTGCACGTCGGTCGAATCGCCCCAGACCTGCTTCAAAAGAAACTGGTGGGTGAGAACCTTGCCCGCGTACTGCACGAGGATGCGCAGGATGTCGTATTCCTTCGGCGAGAGCTTTATTTCCCTGCCCTCGATCATGACGATGCGCTTCACCAGATCGACCGTGAGATCGCCGGTTTGGAAGACCGGCTTCTCGCCTTGCTGCTGGAACTTGTGGCGGAGCGCCACCCGGATGCGCGCGACAAGCTCGTTCATGCCGAACGGCTTGGTGACATAGTCGTCGGCGCCGAGCTCAAGTGCCGAGACGATTCCGGCCTCGTCGGTACGGCTGGAAAGGATGACCACGGGAACATGCAGGCCGTCGTCCCGCCATTTGCGCAGCAATTCGTGGCCGCTCATTCCGGGCAGGCCGAGATCGAGCAGGATCAGGTCCGGCTTTTCCGTCTCCATCAGTTCGATCGCCGTCTTGGCGTTTGGCGCCTCGCTGATCGCATAGCCCTGGCTGCCAAGGCCGACGCGGAGCAGCTTGCGGATAGGCGGTTCGTCATCGACTACCAATATCCTGACGTCCAGGTTCGTCATGGCAGTTCATCCATGTCGGAGTCGTCCACATGTTGGACTTCCGGCACCGGCATCCTGATGGTGAAAACCGCACCGGAGCGGTCGGTCCTGTTGGCCGCCGAAATCGTCCCGCCCATCGCCTCGATGAAGCCGCGGCAGATCGAGAGCCCGAGCCCAGTGCCGGCACGGACCTGGTCGCCCTTGCGCACCCGGTGGAACGTGTCGAAAACGCGCTCCAGATCCGCTGGCGGAATGCCCGGCCCCTCATCCATGATCTGCAGGATGACGGAACCATTGTCGGCCCAGCCCTGCAGGCGGATCGTCGAACCTGGCGGCGCATATTTAGCGGCATTGTCAAGGAGGTTGAACAGCGCTTGCTCGAACAGGACGGGGTCGAGCCTCAACATCGGCAGATCCGTGGGAATGTCCATTTCGGTCTTGTGTTCGCCGATGATTTTCCTGGCCCGATGCAAGGCGGTGCCGACAATATCGCCGACATAGTGGAATGCGTAATTCGGCTCCATCGCACCGGATTCGATCTTGGTCATGTCGAGCAAATTGGCGATGAAGCGGTTCAGCCGTTCCGATTCGTCGAGCACGGTCGACAGCAGGTCCGCCCGGTCCGCTTCGGGAAGCGCCGGCGCAAATTCACGCAAGGTACCGGCGGCGCCCATGATGGCGGCAAGCGGTGTTTTCAGGTCATGGGAAATCGAGGTCAGCAGCGCCGAGCGCAGGCGGTCCGCCTCGGCCTCGAGCTTGGCCCGGTCGACGTCGGCAACAAGCTGGATGCGCTCGATGGCCACTGCCGCTTGATCGGCGAGCGCGTCGAGCAGGCGCTTCTGTTCGGGAGTCAGCAACGGGCCC
Organism: Mesorhizobium sp. M1322; assembly: GCF_040318085.1. Lineage (NCBI taxonomy): Bacteria > Pseudomonadati > Pseudomonadota > Alphaproteobacteria > Hyphomicrobiales > Phyllobacteriaceae > Mesorhizobium > Mesorhizobium sp. M1322. The sequence goes on along the minus strand of NZ_JAMYLP010000041.1, from coordinate 16,483 downwards.
TGCTTGTCGTTGTCGAGGCCGACGACGCCGACGGCGGTGCGCCCCGTCCGCAACGGCAGATATAGGCGTCTTGCTCCGGGCAGCGTGTCAGCGCCGCGGCCCGCGGGGCGATTGTGCTCCCAAGCCCAACGGGCGGCCGCGATGTCGGCCTCGGCCAGCGTGTCATCGGGTGGGTAGCCGGCCTTGACGGTGATCGAGCCGTTTTCCGGCAGCAGCAGCACCACGCGCAGCTTCAGCATCGAGGCAATCTGGAAGGCAGTCGCCCAGAGCACGTCGTCAAGCGTGCCAGCGCCGGCGAGCTTCTTCGAGAAGAGATAGATGTCTTCCGTGGCGCGTGCCCGCGAGCGGGCAGCGACCGCCTGTCGCTGCACGCGCACTGTCAGATTGCTGGCAATGACCGCAACAACCAGGAAGACAGCCAGCGCAACGATGCTCTCCGGATCCTGGATCGTCAGCGTGTAACGTGGTTCCAGGAAGAAAAAGTTGAAGGCAATGGCGCTGATGAGACAGGCATACAAAGCCGGCCAGAGACCACCAGTCACCGCCGAAGTCAGAACCCCGATGAGAAAGATGATCGCCAGATTGCGGACGTCGAGAAACTGGTGGAGAAGGACGGCGAAGGCGAGCGAGCCAGCAACATAGGCCGTGGCCTTGAGATAGGGCCAGATCTCGAATTGCCACTGCTCGTCCGCCGCCTTGACGGTCCTCGACGTCGCCTCGGCGTTGCGTTCGTTTCCCGAAATGACATGGACGCTGATGTCGCCGGCATTGCGAATGAGATCATAAGTGAGCGAGCCTTCGATCAATTCCCGCCAGCGCGATCGGGTCGGCCTGCCGATCACGATATGGGTGAAGTTGTTCGCGGTCGCATGGCGAACGATGTCCTGCGCGACGTTCTGACCTGGAATGGTCGTTACCTCGGCGCCGAGCTGCTCGGCAAGGCGCAGCAGCGTCGCTAGCCGATCCTTGTCCTCCTCCGACATCGCGGCTGAACGAGGGGTATCGACATGAAGCGCCGTCCAGGGGGCGCGGAGCCGGTCGGCCAATCTCCGCGCATAGCGGACACGGGCCGCCCCGCCCGGACGCGCATCGACGCAGACGAGAACCCTTTCCCCCGCCGCCCAGGGTCCGGGTATGGCGTGGGCCTGCATGTGGATCAGCAACTGCTCGTCGACGCGCTGGGCGGTGCGGCGGAGCGCCAGTTCCCTGAGCGCCGTCAAATTGCCCGGCGAGAAATAGTTCTCGATGGCGCGCTGGGCGGTGCTGGGGATATAGACCTTGCCCTCCTCGAGCCGCTTGATCAGGTCGTCGGGCGTGAGATCGATGATCTCGATGTCGTCGGCTTGGTCGATGACGGAGTCTGGAACCGTCTCGCGCACTCTGACGCGCGTGATCTGCGCCACGACATCGTTCAGGCTTTCGACATGCTGGATGTTGAGCGTCGTGTAGACGTCGATACCGTGCGTCAGGATTTCCTGAACGTCGAGATAGCGCTTGGGATGGCGGCTGCCCGGCGCGTTGGTATGGGCAAGCTCGTCGACGAGGACCAGCGCCGGACGCCGGGCAAGGATCGCGTCGAGGTCCATTTCCTCGAGGATGCGCCCCTTGTAGTCGACCTGGCGACGGGGAAGCACCTCATAGCCGTCGACCAGCACCTGGGTTTCCTTGCGGCCGTGCGTCTCGACGACGCCGATCACTACGTCCACCCCGTCGGCCAATCTTGCACGGCCCGACATCAGCATTTCATAGGTCTTGCCGACACCGGGTGCTGCGCCCAGGAATATCCGCAGACGACCGCGCGCCTCCCGCTCCGCATGATCAAGCAGCGCGTCGGGTGAAGGTCTGGTTTCGTTGCGGCTGTCGTCCGGCATCAGAATCGATCATGAATGGCGTTGGGGGTGGTGTCGATCCCCGGCCCACCATTCATTGCTTCCCACCATTCATTGCCTGATGGCCTCGTCCAGCGCCAGGTTGAGCGCCAGCACATTGACCACCGGCTCTCCCATGAAGCCGAGCTCGCGCTCCTCGACATGGCTGTCGACAAGTGTTTTAACCCTGGCTTCATCAACGTCCCTGGCCCTGGCCACCCTGGCGACCTGGAAATAGGCGGCTTCGGGGCTGATATGCGGATCGAGGCCGCTGCCTGAAGTCGTGACCAGATCCATAGGCACCGGCTGGTCCGGATTTTCCGCGTTCAGTCTGTCGGCATCGCCCTTGATGCGCTCGATCAGCTTGGGATTCGTCGGACCGAGATTCGAACCGCTCGATGAGGTGGCATTGTAACCGTCGCCGGCAGCCGACGGGCGGCCATGGAAATAGCGCTCGCTGGCGAAGGCCTGGCCGATCAGTTCGGAGCCGACGACCTTGCCGTCCTTCTCGATCAGACTGCCGTTGGCCTGGCGCGGGAACAAGGCTTGGGCGATGCCGGTCATGCCGATCGGATAGATCAGGCCGGTAAGGATGGTGAAGAAAGCGACCATGGTGATCGCGGGTCTGATTTGCTTGAGCATGGACTTAATTCCTTATGCGAGGCCAAGCGCGGTGATGGCCATATCGATCGCCTTGATGCCGACGAAGGGGACAATGATGCCGCCGAGGCCGTAGACAAGAAGGTTGCGGCTGAGCAGCGCGCCCGCGCCGATCGCGCGATATTTGACGCCTTTCAGCGACAGCGGGATCAGCGCGATGATGATCAGCGCGTTGAAGATGATGGCCGAGAGAATGGCGCTCTGCGGCGTTGCCAGATGCATGATGTTGAGCGCCTGCAGCGGACCTGATGTCTGTCCCGGCGCGATGTAGAAGACGGCGAATATTGCCGGGATGATGGCGAAATACTTGGCCACGTCGTTGGCGATGGAGAAGGTCGTCAGCGAGCCGCGCGTCATCAGCAGCGCCTTGCCGATTTCCACGATCTCGATCAGCTTGGTCGGATCGCTGTCGAGGTCGACCATATTGCCGGCTTCGCGCGCGGCGACCGTGCCGGTGTTCATGGCAACGCCGACATCGGCCTGCGCAAGGGCGGGCGCATCATTGGTGCCGTCGCCGCACATGGCGACGAGCTTGCCCTTGGCCTGTTCGTCGCGGATGAGCTTCAGCTTGTCCTCGGGCGTCGCCTGGGCAAGGAAATCGTCGACGCCGGCCTCTGCCGCGATCGCCGCCGCGGTCATCGGATTGTCGCCGGTGATCATCACGGTGCGGATCCCCATCTTGCGCAGTTCAGCGAAGCGTTCCCTGATGCCGCCTTTGACGATGTCCTTGAGATGGACGACGCCGAGCAAGCGTCCGTCGCGCTCGACCGCCAGCGGCGTGCCGCCGGATTTGGCGACGTCGTCGGCGATCGCCTGCAGATCGCGGACGGTGTCGCTGCTGGGGCGCGTACCATGCGTGGCGACGGTCGAACGATTGACGTGCGCGAGCACAGAATCGACCGCGCCCTTGCGCACCGAAGAGCCATCGATGTCGACGCCGCTCATGCGGGTTTGCGCGGTGAAGGGCACGAAAGCGGCATGCAATGTTGCCATGTCGCGGGCACGGATGGCGTATTTCTCCTTTGCCAGCACGACTATCGAGCGGCCTTCCGGCGTTTCATCGGCAAGCGAGGCCAACTGTGCAGCGTCGGCCAACTCCTGCTCGGTGACACCCTTGACCGGACGGAATGCCGTCGCCTGGCGATTGCCGAGCGTGATCGTGCCGGTCTTGTCGAGCAGCAGCGTGTCGACGTCGCCAGCCGCCTCGACGGCGCGGCCCGACATGGCCAGCACGTTGAACCGCACCAGGCGATCCATGCCGGCGATGCCGATGGCCGAAAGCAACGCCCCGATCGTCGTCGGGATCAAGGTGACGAACAGAGCGACCAGGACGGTCACCGAAATATAGCCGCCCGAATAGAAGGCGAAACTCGGGATTGTCGCCGTCGCCAGCACGAAGATCAGCGTCATGCCGACGAGCAGGATGTTGAGCGCGATCTCGTTGGGCGTCTTCTGGCGCTCGGCGCCTTCGACCAGCGAGATCATGCGGTCGAGGAACGTATGGCCGGAGGCCGCGGTGATGCGCACGCGGATCCAGTCGGACAATACTTGCGTGCCGCCGGTCACCGCCGAACGGTCGCCGCCGGATTCACGGATCACCGGAGCCGATTCGCCGGTGATCGCCGCCTCGTTGACCGAAGCGACGCCTTCGATCACCTCGCCGTCCGATGGAATGATGTCGCCAGCCTCGACGAGCACCACATCGCCGACCTTCAGGCTGGTGCCGGGAACCAGCTTGAATTTGGTGCGGTCGTCGCCGCTCAACAGCTTGGCCTCGGCCTCGGTGCGCGCCTTGCGCAGCGAATCGGCCTGCGCCTTGCCTCGGCCTTCGGCAACCGCTTCGGCGAAGTTGGCGAAAAGCACGGTGAACCACAACCAAATGATGATCTGCAGCGAGAAGCCGAGATCGCCGCCACCAGTGACAAGATCTTTGACGAACAGGACTGACGTGAGCGCCGAGACGACAGCGACGACGAACATCACCGGATTGCGCATCAAGGTGCGTGGATTCAGTTTCCTGACGGCCCCGCCGATGGCGGGCAGCAGGATGCGGGCATCCATGATAACAGCGGATTTGGACTGGCTCATTTAATGGCTCCAGTATCGATGTTGTTGACCGATCGATCGGATGCCGAAAGAAGATGCGGAAGCCCGGAGGCCAGCATCCAGATCACGATCATGATTGCCGCAATGCCGAAGAACGTGGACATGGTCGGGAAAGGAGGCGGGGTTGCCCCCTTCTGATCGGCTCGATGCCGAATCTTGCGACGTATGGTTTCGAACCAGGACATGACATTGATCCAAGGTGGGGCGGTTTCAGAATGTCTGCCCGCGGATGCCAGCCAGGTGCTCGACGATCGGTCCGACCGCCAGCGCCGGGAAGAAGGTGAGGCCGCCAACGATCAGAATGACGCCGACCAGCAGCCCGACGAACAGCGGCCCGTCGGTCGGGAAGGTGCCGGCGGAGGCGGGCACCGTCTTCTTGGCGACCAGCGAACCGGCGATCGCCAGAGCCGGGATGATGACCAGGAAGCGGCCCATCAACATGCCGATGCCGAGCGTGATGTTGTACCAGGGCGTGTTGCCGGTCAGGCCGCCAAAGGCCGAGCCGTTGTTGGCGGCAGCCGAGGTGTAGGCATAGAGAACCTCGGAAAACCCATGCGGGCCGGCATTGGCCATCGAAGCGACGCCTGTCGGCAGCACCACGGCGATGGCGGTGAAGATCAGCATCGCCAGCGGCAGGCAGAGAATGGCGAGCATTGCCATCTTGATCTCCTTGGCCTCGATCTTCTTGCCGAGATATTCGGGCGTGCGTCCGACCATCAGTCCGGCGACGAAGACGGCGATCACGATGTACATCAGGATGCCGTAGAGACCGGCGCCGACTCCGCCGACAATGACCTCGCCGAGCTGCATGTTGATGATCGGGATCATGCCGCCAAGCGCGGTGAAGCTGTCATGCATGGCGTTGACGGCGCCGCAGGACGCGGCCGTGGTGACGACCGCAAACAGCGCCGACAAAGCGATGCCGAAGCGCGTTTCCTTGCCTTCCATGTTGCCGCCGTCGATGCCCAGCGCATGAACCAGCGGATTGCCTGATGCTTCCGCCCAGTAGCAGACGGCGACGCCAGCGACGAACAGGGCGCCCATCGCAGTCAAGATCGCCCGACCCTGGCGCTGGTTGCCGTTCATGCGGCCGAAGACGTTGGTCAGCGCCGCACCGATGGCGAAGATCGAAACCATCTGGATCAGGTTCGAGATCGCATCGGGATTTTCGAAAGGATGCGCGGCATTGGCGTTGAAGAAGCCGCCGCCATTGGTGCCGAGCATCTTGATGGCGATCTGCGAGGCTGCTGGCCCGACCGCGATCGTCTGCCGCACGCCCTCCAATGTTGTGGCGTCGAGATAGGCGCTGAGTGTCTGCGGTATGCCGAGATAGACATAGACCAGCGTCAGCACGATGCAGAGCGGCAACAGCAGGTAAAGGGTGCACCGGGTCATATCGACCCAGAAATTGCCTATCGATTTGCCCGAGGCCTTGGTGAAGCCGCGGATCAGCGCGATTGCGATGGCTATGCCGGTCGCCGCGGACAGGAAGTTTTGCACGGTAAAGCCGGCCATCTGCACGAGATAGGACATCGTGCTTTCGCCGCCGTAGTTCTGCCAGTTGGTGTTGGTCATGAAGCTGGCGGCGGTGTTGAAGGCGAGACCGGGTTCGACGGCGCTCATACCGGCTGGATTGTAAGGCAGGCTGCCTTGCAGCCGCTGCAGGAAGTAAAGCACCAGGAAACCGGCCAGGTTGAAGAACAGCAGGGCCGCCGCATAGGTGGTCCAGTGCTGCTCCTCACGCTCGCTGGTTCCCGAGATGCGATAAAGGCTCCGCTCGACAGGACCCAAAATCGGCGAGAGGAATGTGCGGTCGCCGCTGAAAACGCGATACATGTAGCCGCCGAGCGGCTTCACCAGCAAAACAACGATCCCGCAATAGACGAGGATCTGTATCCATCCGTTGAAAGTCATTGAAATAGCTTTCCGTGCCTTCGCCAGTTGCCGTTAGAAACGTTCTGGGCGAACGAGGGCGTATGTCAGGTAGGCGAGAAGGAACAAGGTCACAGCGCCACCAAGGATGTAATCGACAAGCATGTTGTGATCCTTCCGCCCTAAAGACTGTCGCAGGCTTTGATGAAGGCGAAGAACAGGGCGAAAAATAAAAACCCTATTCCGAGAACGATGATGTCCATCGGACTTGCTCCTTATTTGCATTTTGCATTGCCTTGCCTGCAGCCGGCAGGGTTGAAGTCATGTGAAAACAGTCGGTCGCGATGGTAATGGCGACCGAGACGTGTCCTTCCCGACGGAATATGGATCAAAACCCCATAAAGGTTCGAGCCGGGGCAAAGAGGAAAGAAATAAAAATCCTATAAGGGGATTTTGCCGTCACGATCTCAGCGCACGGCGTTTAAAGACAAGTCGCGCGCCGGCGCGAAGCTGCCGAAAATCAACGATTGCGCGTATAGATCACGGCGTAGTCGTCCGCATACGCCCGCTTCCAGCCCAATTCATCGAAGAATGGAATGCGGCTGTCGTCCGGCGTCAGCAAGGCCCAGTCTATCGCATGCTTCTCGAGCTGGGCTACGAGGACAGGCTTTCCGCCGCTGCGCCCTGTCTCGGCATCTGTCTTCATAAAGCCGTTGAGAAAGAGCTGATCTGTCCGGCCGTCGATGAATGTCTTGATTCCATGGAAAATCAAGCTGCCGCCGAAGTTGTAGGAATTCAGGACATTGCCTGACAGATGATGGCTTTCGACGAATGCGAGCGCATCCTTGGCCGAAGTCTTCTGGCTCGGCGCGACCGGATAGGCGCTCGTGAGCATTGCGGTTGTAACCACCAGCAAAACGCCTGCCACGCCGCAGATCCGGTAAAATCGCTCTGCCAAAAACCGTTCCAGCCCGTCGCGCCTGTCGGACACCCATTTCGCCAGGGAAAGTGCTGGATATTGCTCCGCAATCTCGGCCGCAACCACGATCGGAACCAGCAGAAAGAACAGGTACATGAAGCGCAGATGAGTGAGATAGATATGCAAGGCAAAGACGATGAACAGCGCCTTCGCCCAGCCGATGCGGAGTTTCGACACAAGCAGCGCGAAAAAGAACAGTAGGATACCCACTTCCTGGAACGGCTGATCCGAAGCGTCGAACGGTTTCCACTCGATAATCAAGGGAACCGCTTCATTGCCATAGGCTACCGTGAAAGTGGCAAGGATGGCCTTGATGCCATAGGGATTGATCAAGCTGACCACCGGGCAAAGCAGTCCGAAGGCAACCCATTTGCCTAGGAGTACGGGGTTGGACAGGCGGGTTCGCACAAGAACATCAAGGCCGGCGAAAGCCGCGATGACGAAGCCGATGGTAAAGGTCGCGTGGAGATTGGCCCACAGGACAAGCAGGGCAAACAGCCACAGGGGCGGCCCCTGCTCATTGCGCGCTGCGCGGAAAAGCACTGCGGTCCAGATCACGATGATGGGCAAGGTGAAGATGTGCGGACGCGCTGTGTAGATCGGGGAGATCAAGGCCACCGCGAACAAGGCCAGACCCACTGCCGCCGTCGGTCTCAACCAGGTGCTGAGATGCCATGACAGCAGCGCGCCCGTCAGGGCGATGGTTGAGATGATCAGCACCGCCACGCCGTTCCAGCCACTTGCCGTGTAGGCGAGCGCAAGGAGAACCTGTCCAAGCCATTCCTTGGCAATCCACGGCTGGCCGGCGAAAGTATGAGAATATCTGTCGACAACCGGGAACGTACGATTTGCCAAAAGATCGAGCCCCACCTTGACCTGCCACCAACAGTCGGGGTCCTGCAGGATGGCTTGCGCGTGGGCGGAAAGCGCGAATGCCACGAGAGGCGCGACGAGCAGGCAGAACATCACCCTGGCCCGCTGCGCGTCGTTGACCGACGACGCGGTCGCAACGGTCGCTACGGTCGCCTGAATCCCGTTCATATCATATCTCCAAGCCGCTCTGCGGCAGATCGATTGGCGGTTTCAGCTTGTCGTTCATCCCAGGGCAGGGCGTCCGCTCAAACGGCAGGCTTGACCGCATGCACGAAATATTGGGCTCCCATAGGCATCCTGGTCAGGAAGCGCTCCAAGGGTCGCAATCTTGCGAGCACGCGTGGGAAAAAGATCCGGTAGACGACATCGGGTTTGGAGAAGCCGGCCGCAGCCATTCGCTTGCGCACATCGCGGCTGTTGATCAGAATTGCGTTCTCGTCGAAAGCACAGTTTCGCACCGCGTGCGTCGTCAGCGGATTCCAGGGATTGTGCTCGAACAAGAAGAAGCTGCCACCGCCGGTCAGCACTCTCTTGATCTCTCTGATCAGGCCGACATGGAGGTCTTCAGGGATGTGATGGAACACGCAGGCGGCGAAGGCGAGGTCGAAACTCCCGTCGTCGTAAGGGATCGTTTCGCCGTCGAAATGCCGGAAATCGGCCTGGCCGGGAAAGCGCTTGCGGGCGATGTCGAGCGACTGCGAGGAGGGGTCGAGCAAGGTGATTTCGCTGTTGGGAAATGCGGCGCGCATGGGCCCCAGCGAATTGCCGACGCCCGCGCCGAAGTCGAGTATCCGCCGCGGCTTCACGCCTGAGCGGGCGAGCCTTGCCGCGACATCGTCGATCTTGTACTGCGCGAAGAAATCCGGGGTTTCGCCGCTTAGCCGGATACTGGCGGCATGCTGCTGCTGATACTCCAGCGCGAACTGGTCAAACTCGGCCTGAAGCACGCGCGGCTCCCTTCGCCAGTTCATGGGCCATTTCCTGAAGGCGATGGACGGGCAGCTTCCCGGCGGCCGGATCGTGGGCGGCGATCTCGTTTATCAGGTAGAGTGGCCGCCGCTTGGTCTCCATATACATGCGCCCGAGATATTCCCCGAAAATCCCAAGGACCAGCAGCTGGACGCTGCCGAGGATCAGCACGATCGCGGCCAGGCTGGTCCAGCCGGGCAACACGCTGCCGGCAATCCATGAAAACAGCGTGTAGCCGAGCGAAGCAAGCCCGAGAAAGCCGAAGATCAAGCCGAGATGCGAGGCGAACCGCAGGGGCACGATGGAGAAGCTCGTCATCGCATCCATTGCCAGAAGCACCATCTTCTTCAACGGGTAATGCGTGGTGCCTGCGAAGCGCTGGTGCCGCTCATAGGCAAAAGCCACCTGCTTGAGGCCGATCCAGCTCACCATGCCGCGAATGAAGCGGTAACGCTCGGGCATCGCATTGAGATGATCGAGCGCGCGGCGGCTCATCAGGCGAAAATCCCCGGAATCGAGCGCCATGTCGACATCGACCATCTTGCGCAGCAGACGGTAGAACAATGCGGCGGTTGCGCGCTTGAACCAGCCTTCGCCCTGGCGCTTCAGCCGCTGGCCATAGACGACGTCGAACCCCTCATCCATCTTTGCCATCATGGCTTTGAGCAATTCCGGCGGGTCTTGGAGGTCGGCATCGAGAATGAGAATGCGCTGGCCGCGGCAAAACTCCAGGCCGGCGCTGAGCGCAATCTGGTGGCCGTAATTTCGGGCGAGGTCTATGCCGACGACATGGCTGTCCTGTTTGGCGAGTTCGAAAATGGCCTCGCGGGTGCCGTCGGTGGCTCCGTCGATGACCAGCACGATCTCGTAGGAATGTCCCGCTTGTTCACGGCAAACGGCTGTCACGCGCCGGTAAAGCTCGGCGACTCCACCGATTTCATTGTAGCACGGCACGACAACCGACAGCGCGACGGCGCGTCGCGCAGCGATTTTCTCTGGTTGCGCCAAAAGCCCAGCTCCCATGGTTAGAACGGGAATAGGCCGAATTTGTTAGAAAATTGATAAGCCGCTCAGGATTGCCGGCCCGCGACGCCAGATAAGCGAAGCGTACCGATGGCCGGGCGCGTGCGACGGTGATGCGGGGATACGGCGAGGGCGGACACTCCGCCAAGTCGGCGGCTCAGCCTTCGGCCTTGAAGTTCTTCGCTTCCTTCTCCACCTTGGCGTGGTCCTTGCCGTGCTTGCGCATCAGATCTTTCGCCTGGTTGGGCGAAACGTCGGTGGTCTCGGCCAGGCGCAGGGCCTCCTTGTCGTCCGGTTGGCGTTTCTTCCGATCCGCCATTGTGGTCCGCTTGTCAGCCATCACGACGCCTTTATGCTCTCGGCGATTTCGTGCAGCACCTTGCGATCGGTGCCGTGGCGCTTGATCAAGGTGCGTGCCTGTTCGGGAGTAATGCCGGCTTCCTCGGCGAGATGCCTCACCTCATAGTCTTCGTCGCCGGCAACTTGTGAGCGATCGCGGTTGTCGGTCTTGGTCTTGTCGTCGGGCATGGCAGTTCTCTTCGTTGACCTAGAGCATAACGATGGAGATTTCGTGAGGTTCCTTAGTGCCGGCCTTCGCGCACAAACACATGGGCTTCCTTGGCAGCGGCCGTGAATGCCCGCCGCGCACTGCCAACTGCCCGCCGCTGCTCCATCGCATCCATCATGGCTTTCAAGGCCGCGCGATATTTCGGCCCGCGCTTTTCGTCAGGCCATTTGTCGACCAGAAGCGAGGCCGCCTGGACCGTCCTCGTCACAGAGAGGGGGCGGCCGATCCGTTCGCTCTCGATCGTCACCGGAATGTCGAATTGTTCATCACGCATTACCGCCACTCCTTGACTCCAAGGGCGGAAACGGCGCACCGGGACTATTCGTTCCGATGACGAAAGGCGTGATCCATCCCGATCACAATTCATGGTTACTGAGTGGCTTACGTCGCCGGTCTAAAGCGCGTCGCGTTGACCGGCCTCATGCGACGCGCTTTAGGTTGTTGTTTTATGCATGTCGTTATCGCAAAACCGCTGCACACTTTTGCGCGACATGAATTTAGTTCCGACAGTGCGCAGGCTGATTGGGCGCAGGGCGCCATGCATTAGCGGGACCGATGGTCGAACACGACCCCCATGGTCCTACCAATTGCGGTCATCACGACAAGCTCGACCAGATGGTCGTCGCTGTCCTCACACGCCGGTGCTGCCCGGCGGATGGCATCTATTGCGGCTCTGGTCGATATGGTGTCGCCGGCGCGGAATTTTGAAAGCGCAGATGAAACAAGTCCCTGGGCCGTCAAGTCAACGACAGGCACTCTCGAAACGATGTTCATTGGCCTCCTCCGCCATGAACCCTGCCCCGCGAGAATGATACGCCGAATAGCAGTTTCCGCCAGCGAAACAGTGGTCCGACGAGAGGCCAATCGGACCGGGACAGTTGCCTTTTTGCAGGGCTCAGCGCGACGCTGCCGACTTCGATTTCTCTCGGCTCCTCGCAGCTGGCTTGACCCTTATACGCATCGCGCCACCCTCGGGATGATCGATCTCAAAGGCATTGGTCTTCCGCACGAGATCGCTCAGCTTGCGGAAGCCGAAGGTTCTCGGATCGAAGTCCGATGCCAGATTGGCGAGCTGATTGCCTACGATGCCGAGCGGCACCCAGCCGTCCTCGGTTCCCATCTGTGAAATGACCTTGGTGATGATCGGCGTCGCGGCGCTGGGCGGCTGCAACGATCTCGTCGGGGCCGCATCGTGGGCGTTGGCTGGTGCGGTCGCAAGCAGGTTCTCGGTATATACGAACCGGCGGCATGCCTGCCGGAAACTCTCCGGCGTCTTCTGCTCGCCAAACCCGTAAACGTCGATCCCATGTTCCCTGATGCGAGCGGCAAGGCGGGTGAAATCGCTGTCGGACGACACCAGGCAGAAGCCTTCGAACCGCCCGCTGTGGAGAAGGTCCATCGCGTCGATGACGAGCGTGATGTCGGATGCGTTCTTGCCGGTGGTGTAGGCGAATTGCTGCTGCGGGATAATCGCATGCTTCGACAGCACATCGGCCCAAGCCTTCGAACGGGTGCTGGAAAAATCGCCATAGATGCGACGAACGCTCGCCTCGCCGATCTTGGCGATTTCCTCGAACAACCCGTCGGCAATCTTGGCCGAGGCATTGTCTGCGTCGATCAGCACTGCAAGCCTTGGAGAGCGTGGTTCGGTTGGCAAGGTGAGCCCCTGTTTTTAGCTTCGCACCAGATGACATAGTGACATGTGGTGCAGCGGTAACCGTTTTATCGAGATTCGACGGATGTCATCTACTTCTCCCGATACAAGATCATACCGGCGTGGTGCAGCACGCCGTCAATGAACATTCCGTCAGCGGTAAAGCCGGTGTCGTCCCAGTAGTCGATGTGGATCGCGATCGGTTCGGGGCGCCTTCGCATCCGAGGGAGCTTGCAGGCCATCGCTGCATTGGCTGGCGCCGCGCACCGAAGGTCGCGCCCTATCGCTGGGAATTCGCCGAGAACGGCAAGGAGTTGAGCGTCGCCGTTTCGCCGGAGATCACGACCAACGACATGGCGTTGATGATAAAGCTCGCCATTGCCGGCGCCGGCATCACCTTCGGCATGGAGGAGAGCTTTCGTCCGTGGATCGATCGGGGCGAACTGGTGCCAGTTCTCGAGGACTATTGCCCGCGCTTCGCCGGCTTCTACCTCTATTATCCGAGCCGTCGCAACGTGGCGCCGAAGCTGCGCGCCCTTGTCGATCACCTGCGGCGTCATGGCTAAAGCGCGTCGCGTTTGACCGGCCTCATGCGACGCGCTTTAGGTTGTTGTTTTTATTCATGTCGTTACCGCAAAACCGCTGCACACTTTTGCGCGACATGCATTAGCCTCTTTCGCCAGTATGGCGACCATGTCGATGTTGCAATTACATTAGCGTGAGCGCATGTTTTCATCAGCCGGCGCAAGCCGGTTAGGCCCGGTGGCTGGCCGGTCACCCCCATAGGCTGCCGGGCCGCCTGAAACGGCTTGGGAGGGCATGCCATCCGAAAATCTCGGAACTTTTTTTCAAGACAGCGATCGTGTTTTTATCTTGGGAATCGCAGCCGGCCTGCAGATGGCAATTTCGCCCTGAACCCGACAAAAGCCGCCCGCAGGATCGCAATGGTCCATCATGGCGTCTACAATTTTGGCCTGGTCGTGATGTTGGCGGCTCTCTACTTGATGCTGCATGGAAATTCGGCCCTTGAGCCGATCGTCGCCACCGGCATCCATGATCGTCGCTAACAGCCTGCTCATCTTTGCCTTCGTGGTTTTCTCCGCCGAACGGCGCGCTCAGTCTCGGGGATACCTGCGGTTCCACGCTAAACGGCGTCGGCTGAGCCACCAAAAGGCTCGCGCCTCTGAGAGTTTGGTCATCATTGTGCCGGCAATGCCTTCGCGGCGTCGGTCAGGGTTGCCCGATCGTTGCCGTGCTTGCGGATCAGCTCGCGCACCTGCTTCGGCGTGATGTTGTTCTGCAAAGCGAAAAAGTTCACCTCATAATCATCGTCCGCCGATATCTTGCTACGGTCACGGAAGTCGCGTTTGGTTTTGTCGTCTGCCATATCGCACGTCCTTTAGAATCTTATTATGTTAACTATAGCTAATATACGCCGGTGACCTAGACTAGGTTCCATGCGTAGGCGGGCAGGAGCCGGCACCGGCCGGCTAGAGTTCATCCCCCCAATGGAGCCCAAGCTGGTGGCCAAGCCGCCTGAAGGCGACGACTGGATTCACGAAATTAAGCTGGATGGCTATCGCGCCCAGATCATCATCAACAGCCCCAAGGATATCCGCGTCTATACCGAAACCGGCAAGGACTGGACCCGTAAATATCTGGGCATCGTGGAAGCGGCGACGGAGCTTGATGTCAAGAACGCCATCATCGACGGCGAGGCGGTCGTCACCGACAAGGCCGGTATGCCCGACTTCAACGCGCTCCAGAACGCCGTCCACAACAGTCCCTATGGCATGTACCTCTGCGCATTCGACATTCTGCACCTGAACGGCCGTGATCTGCGCGACATCGGCTGCAAGGCGCGCCGCGAAATTCTCTGCGGTATCGTCAAGCCGCACAGCCGGATCCAGTTCAGCGAGGCCATCCCTGGTGACGCCAAGTCGATCTTCTATCTCGTCGAGCAGGTCGAGCTTGAGGGAATTGTCTCGAAGCGCGCCGACAGCAAATATCGCAGCGGCCCGACCTCGAACTGGCTGAAGACCAAGAGCTTCACGGTCGATGAATTCGAACTGCTGGGCGTCGAGCGCGAGCCCGGCGAGGCAGCCTTCGCCCTTTTGGCACAGCCCGGCACCGGGAAATATGTCGGTTCCGCCCTCATCAGCCTGGGCCGCGACATGAAGGAGCGGCTGTTGAAGCGGGTTCGGGAGCACGCCGGGCCGCCGCCAGAGGCCATGAAGAAACGGCCTGGGACACAATGGGTCACGCCCGGGGTGAAGCTGCGCATCAAGCATCTTCGCGGCGACCACAGCCACATACGCAATGCGTCGCTGCTGGGTTTCGGAGACGACGACGACTAGAAAGGCCGGGCCGGCGCGCAAGTTCGACCGCGAGTTTGGCGTTCTCTTTTGGCGCGCGTTTTTCATCTGTTCGGCCGATGCGCCGGTTCGTTGGAGGGTAGAGATTGAAAATCTGCCTTAGCTCTGGACCGTTCGTGCTGGCGGTCGCCTCTGCAGACTTCGGATGAAGGGCTGACCTACATTGTTGCGCGCAGGCTCATATCCGATCGCGGCAAGGGTTGCTTTCCTTGTCGCGTTGGCCGGCGTTCTCCTGCTCGCCGTTTTTCCGGAGTGGCTCCTGCAGAATTTGGGCGTGACCTTCACGCATCATGGCAAGCTCATCCACGCTGCCGCATTCGCTGTTTTGGCGGCCTTGGGAAGTCTTGGCTGGACGGGAAACAAGGCAAAGCTGATTGTTCTCCTCGCATTTTCGGGACTGGCGATTGAAGTTGTTCAGGGCGCGCAACTGATAGGGCGCGGTCCGGATGTATTCGACTGGATTGCCGACTGTGCCGGCATGGCCTGCGGGATCACGATCGCAAGCTGGACAAAGTGGCTCGCTGGAGGGCTGCCATAGGCGTTGGTCTGTGAATTACGTGTGACTTGATTCATGAATGAAATTACGGTGACAGTGCACCATTTTCTTTTCCCCGCCTGCCGCGTTTTCCCGATTTCACGGCTTTTCCGGTTTGCTTGGCAATCCGGTCCAGAAGTGCTTCGCTGCCCATCGGCCGCACAGATGCCGACATCGCGGCGGCAAGGCAAGTCGAGCCATGCGTTCAATTTACACACAGCGACAGCCGAGAAAACATGGAGAAAAGTGCACTGTCACCGTAATTCCAAATTGGGCTGCTCGGGCCGTTCTGCGACAAAGAGAGTATCGGAGAGAAGCCCAAGCCGCTCGCGATCCGCGGAGGGTATACGATCTGAATTTATTTGGATGACGGTAAAACCCGCATACTCGATACGCTCCTTGATATCGGGTCCGTAGGCTCGCACGTGATCTGATCCGCCGAAGCGCTCGTCGCGCTCGCTCAGTGACATGGATGGCGTCGCTTCGATGGTTTGACGATAAATAAGCGGTACCTGGATCCAGACCTGTCCTCGGGGCTTAAGAGATGACCAAATTTCCCGAAATACATGCCGATCATCGGGTACGTGTTCCATGACGTGACACAAGACGACGATATCGAGATCGTTGGTGCGACTCATGTCCATCAGGTCAATCTTCACGGTATCTGGCCCGTACCGTCCTGGCTCGACATCGCCTTTAATTAGATTGCCCGCTTGAGAGAGTCTCCTTGAAAGCCCCTTCTCGCTCGGCGCAATCTGGAGAATTCTAAGCTGTCCCGTCGGCAGCTTGATTAGCTTGCGGTCTAGAGCACGTCCTGTTTAATCCGGTTCATATCCTGCGGCTTTGAAGTAATTGGCACATTCGGCTGGGGTGAAGAGGTCGACGACCGCGCCGACCGCGTCCCACAGAGCCTTGATGGTTCTCTCGGCCTTTGCTCGCAGCAGCGCCTTGAGTTTGGCGAAGGCGTTCTCAATCGGATTGAAGTCGGGACTGTAGGGCGG
>NZ_JAMYLP010000040.1:0-50452 GCF_040318085.1 Mesorhizobium sp. M1322 | reverse complement strand
CCGAAGCCTGGGTCTTCATCGCCCACATCCGCCTGCTCACGCGTCGCCTCGCAAGACCTTGAAATTGCACCAGTCGTTTTGATTCAGACACTTAGATACAGCCGGCCTCCAAGACGTCGGATGTCGCAGCGCGATCAATCCCAACGTTTCAGAACATCATGTCTGCGGCGCCGACTGGGATCACTGCGACGCTGCCGGCGACAGTCGCAATATCCTTCCCGCCGGCTCGTCGGTCAGCGCCATTACGGCGCCGTCGGGAGCCTGCACCACGTCTCGGATACGCCTGCCGAGAGCGAGGACTTCCTCGCCGGCGACCTGCTTTCCGTCGATCCTGACACGAACGATGCCTTCCGCCGACAGTCCGCCAATCAGGAGGTCGCCTCGCCAATCGGCAAACATGTCGCCGGTGTAGAAGGTCATGCCGGAAGGCGAGATGACGGGCGTCCAGCTATGGATGGAGTCGGCAAACTCCGGCCGGGTCGAAGGATCGGGGATGCGTTCGCCCGAATAATGCCGGCCCCAGCTGACCGCGGGCCAGCCGTGATTCCTGCCTGCTTCCGGAATGTTCAGCTCATCGCCGCCGCGCGGTCCCATTTCCGCCGTCCAGAGCACGCGGGTTTCGGGATGGATCGCTGCGCTTTGCACATTTCGATGGCCGTAGGACCATATCTCGTCGGCGCCGTCCTTGCCGACGAAGGGATTGTCGTCAGGCACAGAGCCATCGGGATTGATGCGGACCACCGTGCCGAGATGATTGTTCGCGTCCTGCGCCTGTTGCGCCTTGCCGCGCTCGCCGAGCGTGACGAAGAGCTTGCCGTCCGGCGCGAATACCAGGCGGGAGCCGTAGTGGTACCGACTGGACACGGCTGGTTCCTGCCGGAAGATCACTTCGAAGTTCGAAAGCGCGCTGCCGTTCTCGTTCAGACGTCCACGACCGACGGACGTGGCCGCGCCGCCGCCGCGTTCCTCCGAGTAGGAGAGATAAACCGTCCGGTTGTTGGCAAAGCCCGGATCGAGCGCCACATCCAGCAGCCCGCCCTGTCCGCTGGCGAGGACGTCCGGCACTCCGTCGATCGGATCGGAAACGGCCCCATCGGTCGAGACGAGACGCAGGCGCCCCGGACGCTCGGTGACCAGCAATGCGCCGTCGGGCAGGTAGGTCGCGCCCCAGGGATGTTCGAGCCCTTCGGCAAAGGTCTCGACCGCAATGCGGCCGGTTTCGCTCTCGATGCTGCTGGAAGCATCCTGCGCGAGCGTGGTCGAGTGCGCACCGATGGCGAGAAGAAAAGACGAAGCAATGAATGTCCGCAGCATGATTTCTCCATCCGAACCGGGGTATAGGGGAGGAGCCGTCGGCTCCCCGATATAATGACCGACTGCCGATGCGGTTCCAAGCCGGCGCGCGCCTAGATTTTCAACTACGACCATGTCCGGTGCCGACGGGATGAGCCCGGCGCATGGGCACCCTCAGCACGCCTCTACAGAAAAAGAAGACAAGTGAGCGCGAACTGAAGTCCAAATGAGACACAACTGAAACACACCTGCGCGCAGGCGACATGCACGCGAAACGCTTTGGGGCGATGGTCACCCCAAGCCAGGAACGCAGGAGCGTCGCCGATGACACCCGACCAGATCAGACTTGTCCAGGACAGTTTTCGCGAGGTTGTCCCGATCCGCGTGGCTGCCGCGGCGGTGTTCTATGAACGCCTGTTCGCGATCGATGCCGATCTTCGCGCGCTGTTTCCGGTGACGGACATGACCAAGCAAGGCGCCAAGCTGATGGCGAGCCTGGGCTTCGTCGTGCACGGACTGGACCGTGCCGACACCATCCTCCCGACGGTGCGCGTGCTCGCCAAGCGTCACGTGACCTACGGCGTCGAGGAGCGTCATTGCCCGATCGTCGGGCAAGCGCTCATCGAGACGCTGGCGGCCGGCCTTGGCACGGCTTTCACGTCGCCGGTGCGCGAGGCATGGGAGGCGGCCTACGGATTGCTCGCCAATGTGATGATCGCGGCGGCCCGCGAGGATCAGCTCGCAGCGTGATTTTATTGGATGCAGCCGAAGGCGAGCATCCAGCCGAACAGCAATTCTAAATGGAGAGAAATACGATGTTCAGATACACAGTTCTTGCAGCGCTTTGCGTTGTGGCAGGTTCCGCTTCTGCCGGCGAACTCACGGCCCGTCAGGGTGGGAGCGTCGATCTCGGCAACTTCCACGGCGTCGTCTACTACACGGAGGCGGATGACGGCTACCGGGTGGTCACCACGATGGCGGCGGGCGAAGAAAACCTGCCAGTACGCTTCGTCGCGACCCTCACCGAGGGCCAGGCGTTCGTGATCTCGGTCCCGGGCGAGTCGGCAGGGGCCGGCCAGGCACTCGAAATCTCGCGTGCCCAAGGCAAGCTCGTTGTCGCCAAGGTGGAGTCCACCCAGTAAACGGCTCCACGACTGAATTGCGGCTTGCGCGATTTCGGACTCCTCGCGCAACCGAAGGAGCGATAGCCGAGGCGGCTCGGCACCAAGAAAAACAAGCGCATATGATTCCTGGCCTATCGCAACGGGTGGAAAGTTGATGTTGCGATAGAACCGGGTAGTTTGCGCTTGCTTCCGCGTCTTCCAACAACGCGAAGAAAATGGGCACCGCCGCTGGGATTGCTATCGTCCCAACCTTGGAGAACGAGATGCTCAAGGTGCAATGTGCAGAAGTTCGATTTCGACAGTTTGAGTACGGACAATTTCTCCTGATCCTGATAGGCGCTGGCGTACTTGCGTCGGCCGCGTTTGCCGATGTCGTCGAGCCAAAAACCCTCGCTGTCGCGGATTTCGAGTTCAAGGATACACCCGGCGAAGTCAGGGACCAGACCGCTGAACACGAAGCGCGACTGAAGGCATTTGGCGTTGCCTTGCAGGATGGTCTTTCGGGCAATCAGAAGATCGACCTCGTCGCATTACCCTGTCAGGCAGAACGGTGCACCATCAAGGACCCCGGCCTCGTCGATCTCTCGAAGCGGGCAAGAACAGCCAGCGCGAAATATCTCCTGATCGGTCAGATGCACAAGATGAGCACGCTGGTTGGCTGGGTGAAGTTTGCAGTGCTGGATTTGAACAACAACAAGCCTGTCTGCGATCGATACCTCACCTACCGGGGAGATACCGACGAAGCCTGGCACCGAGCAGCAGAGTTCACGGCGCGCGACATCGAGAAGCACTGCATTCCGTAGGTATCCACAGGAAGCCCGGCGACCGAACGGGTCGCTCCGCCAGCAACGCAACAGCGTCGGTCATCAGACCGGCAGGAATGCGATGGCGTCGCGTGTTCGAGCCACGCAAGCGTCACGTGGATCTGCCGATCAGCTGGACGAAACGGCACCATCGCCCAGCGACGCCACGGTCTTCAGTGCGCCGTCGAGCAGGTCGCCCTTTTCGTCCTTCAACGCCGCTTCGCGCAGGCGCCTGATCCAGTCGGCGGCGTCGTCCCGGTCCTTGAGCAGGTCGAGCGCCGACAGCACCCGGTCGAATTTCGACTGGGCGCGCACATGGGTGTCGCTGTAGCCCTTGATCAGCCGGCGGCAGTTGAGGATCTCCGTGCCAAGCGCATAGTCTTCCCGGACATGGCTGAGCGCCAGCGCGTACCAGCGCTCGAGATGCGCGGTCTCGACCTTGTGGCGCAGCAGGCGGCGGCGCCAGCGGCGCAGGCCGCCGATGAACCACAGCGCGGCGAAGCCGGCGAAACTGTCGGTGCGGATGCGGCGGCCGCGATTGATGCGGCGGTCGAGGAAGGCGGCAAGCTTCGGCCGCGCCTCGATGTAGCTGCCCAGCCCCGCCGGCAGCGTGCCGCAGAATTCCTCGATGCGCGGGTGGAAATATTCGGTCACCTGCAGGATCGAACCGTCCTTGACGCCGACCTCGCGGCGCACCCGCTGGTCGCGCGTCGAGCGCGTCTTCAGGTCGGCGACGCGGATCATGTCGTCGTAGCACATGGCGTTGGCCAGATGCTTTGCCGCGGCAATCGACAGCGCGTAGTCATGCTCGGCCGTATCCAGGACGACCGCCCGGTCTAGCCGGTCGAGATACTCGCCGCCATAGGCGATGTCCTGATAATCGACGACCTTCTTCAGACCGCGAAGCGTCATATCGTGCAGGGGAAGCGGCAGCGCATCGACGCGCGCCGCAAGGTGCCGCCAGCCCTTCAGCAGGCTTTCCGGGCCGCTCACTCTTGCCGCTACGGCAAGGGCGGTTTCGGCAACTTTCGGCTCCGCAGCTTTTTCGCCTGGAGGTGGCATGTTCGTGATGTCACGGGCGCGATCAAAGGCGGCGCCGAAAGCGGCGAGACTGGCCTTCACACCGCGGCCGCCGGCACTGACCGCCTGCTCGTAGCTCTCGCGGGTGAACGGCAAGGCATCTGACCCCGCCAGCGCGCCGAGCAGGCTGGCCGAGATCATCGAGCCGTTATCTGCAGCGATCTTCTCCATGTCGAAGGCGATGAAGCGCTTGGCTGCCGCTTCCGCTGTCGCATGCACCTTTGAGGACGAGGCGCGGCCGTCGCCGGGCTCGATCTTTTCCGACACGGCGGCGATGCGGTGCGACGACGCGATCAGCGTGGTGCGCTCGGGCGTGACGAAGCCGCGGATGATGGCGCGGCCGGCTTCCATCAGTTCGGCGGCGATCAGGATGTCGACGTCGCCCTGCGAGGGCGACAGCGCGAAGACCGGCAGCCGACCGGTGTCGCGGCACATCTCGACATAATAGATGGTGGCGCCGGTGCGCTGGGCGACGCCGGCGACAGAGGTCGATTGCGCGACATAGCCATTGCGCTCGGCGACGTCGGTGATCCAGTCGGCGAGCACACCGCCGCCCTGCCCGCCGACCGCCAGCACGGCAAGCTTGATGACGCGCTCGTCTTCGCGAGCACCGGCTTTCGAGCGCGATGGAGGGACGGCGTCAAGCATCGGCGAATGTCAGGCGACGGCCTTCACGGCGCCGCTGCAAGAGACTGATCGTGGCGCGACGCGCGGCTTCCAGGAAACGGTCCCAGCGGCTCGGATTGTGCACCACGTCGGCGCGGTAGAAGGATGGGCACAGCACCGCCGCATCGGCGACCTCGCCGCAATTGCCGCAGCCGACGCAGCTCTGGTCGATATGCGCCACCGGATCGTCACGCAGCGGATCGTCCAGCGACTTCACCGAAAGCGACGGGCAGCCAGACAGCCGCATGCAGGCATGGTCGCCGGTGCAGATGTCCTCGTCGACGCCGAATTTCGGTTTGACGATCCTTGTCCCGCCCTTGATCGCCCTGTCGACCAGCGGCTTTTCGCGGCGCTGCCGGTTGAGCATGCATTCGGACGAGGCGACGATGACTTTCGGGCCGTTCTCGTCCGTCGTCAGCGCCTCGCGCAACGTGTCCTGCATCTTGGTGACGTCGTAGGTGCGATCGATGTGGCGCAGCCATTTGACGCCCATGCCTTTCACCGCCTCAGTGATCGGGTGCTTTGTCGATTTCGTCTTGTTGCCGGCGCGGGATGAAAGAATATCCTGCCCTCCCGTCGCCGCCGAATAGAAATTGTCGACGATGACAATGACGCCGTCATTCTTGTTGAACACAGCATTGCCGATCGACGAGGTCAGGCCGTTGTGCCAGAAGCCGCCGTCGCCGACGAAGGAGATCGACCGGCGCTTGGCGTCCGGCGAATTGAACGCCGACGCCGAGGCCGGCCCCAGCCCATAGCCCATGGTGGTGGCGCCAAGCTCGAAAGGCGGCATGATCGAAAACAGATGGCAGCCGATGTCGGAGGCGATGTGGTGCTTGCCGAGCTCCTGCTCGACCAGCTTGGTGGCGGCGAAGATCGGCCGCTCCGGACAGCCGATGCAGAAGCCGGGCGGGCGGCCCGGGACGACATTGATCAGGTCGGCGGTGTCGAGCCCGTCGCCGATCTTATTCGGCGCGCGGACCTCGCCCGGCAGCAAATGCGGGATGGTGGCGCGCAGGAACGAGCCTATGCCGTCGAGCATCACCTGGCCGGTATATTCGCCAGCCATCGGCAGATGTTCCTTGCCGACGAGTTTGGTGCCGCGCCCGGCCTTGTGCAGCATCGCGGCAAAGGCCTGCTCGATATAATTGGGCTGGCCTTCCTCGACGACGAGCACAGCGTCCTTGCCCTCGCAGAAGGACAGGAACTCGTCGTCGACCAAGGGATAGACGGCATTCAGCACATAGAGCGGCACGTCGGTGTCGCCATAAGTGTCGGCAAGGCCGAGGCGCTGCAGCGCCCGGATGACCGAATTGTACATGCCGCCCTGCATGACGATGCCGACCGAGCCGTGCTCGGGACCGAAGAACTCGTTGATCTTGTTGGTGCGGATGAAATCGATCGCCGCCGGCCAGCGTTTCTGCACCTTTTCCTTCTCATGCAGGAAGGAGGCGGGCGGCAAAACGATGCGGCCGGTGTCGCGGCGCGGCGCGTCGAGCGCATCGGCCACCGTCATCGCCGGCCGCTTGTTGTCCTTGGCGACGAAACGGCCATGGACATGGCAGCAGCGGATGCGGACCTGCAGCATGACCGGCGTGTTGGAAACCTCGGACAGCTCGAAGCCGTCCTCCACCGCCTTGACGATCGACGGCAGGTTCGGCCGCGGATCGAGCAACCAGACCTGGCTCTTCATGGCGAAGGCGTGGCTGCGCTCCTGCATGATCGAGGAGCCTTCGCCGTAATCCTCGCCGACGATGATCAGCGCGCCGCCGGTGACGCCGCCGGAGGCGAGATTGGCGAGCGCGTCCGACGCGACATTGGTGCCGACGGTCGACTTGAAAGTCGCCGCGCCGCGGATCGGATAATGCACCGATGCCGCCAGCATGGCGGTGGCGGTCGCTTCCGAGGCGCTCGCCTCGAAATGCACGCCGAGCTCGCCCAGAATATCCTGCGCGTCGGCCAACACATCCATCAGATGGCTGATCGGCGCGCCCTGATAGCCGCCGACATAGCCGACGCCGCATTGCAGCAGCGCCTTGGTGATGGCGAGGATGCCTTCGCCGGAAAACTCCTCGCCGGCGCCGAGCCTGAGCTTTTCGACTTCCTTGGCAAAAGACCGTTCGGCCATTTTTTTTTGCTCCTTCCGTTACCGCCCGGATGGCGGCGCGTAAGATAGTCAGATGTCGTGCTTGCGGATGTTCTTCAGCATCTTCTGCAATGTCGCGATCAGCGCCGCATATTCGGCATCATCGACGTCGTCGAACATGGCCTCGAACGCATCGTGCATGGCCGGCCAGGCGCGCGCGAATTCGGCGCGGCCGTCGTCGGTCAGGAACACGTGGCGGATGCGGCTGTCGGTGACCCCCTGCTCCCGCCGCACAAACCCTTGCCCCTCCAGCGTGTCGAGCGTCCTGCTCAACGTCGACTGCTCGATTACAGTATAGACCGAGAGGTCGTTGACGGTGACGCCGTCGGCGACCGACAGCACGGCGAGTGTGCGCACCTGCGGAATGGTCAGGCCATGCTTGCGAAAATCGTCGCGCAAGGTGGCGTTATAGCGGCCCATGATGCGGTTCATCAGATAGGGCGCGAACTGCTGCAAGCCGATCTGGCCCAGTGTCGAGATGCGCTGGCGCTTTTCAACTTTCTGTTCCATCACAGCCTCCCCGCCAGCAGGAAGCCAGAGCCGCCGCCAAGCCCGGCGCCGGGATGGGTCGAGGCGCCGATATGGTAGAGGCCCTTTATCCCGGTATCGTGGTTGCGGCTCGTTTTGAACGGCCGCCACAGGAACGACTGATCGATGGTCGAGGAGCCGCCATAGGGGTCGCCGCCGACCAGATTGATGTTCATCGCCTCCAGATCGGCCGGCGAATAGGCGCGGCGTGCAATGACGCTGTCCTTGAACCCGTCGATATGATTGGCGAGGATCGCTTCGGCGCGATCCGCATAGGTCTCGCGCAGCGCGTCGGTCCAGCGGCCGTCGGCCGGGGTCTGCAGCTTGCCGGCGGCATCGCCCTTGATATGGGGTGGGGCTTCGGGCAGTTGCAGCCACAGGATTGCCTTGCCGTCTGGACAGCGCGACGGATCGAGCGCGTGCGGCTGGCCGACGCAGATGGTCGGCACCTCCGGCAGCATGCCGCGCGTCGCCTCGTTGCAGGCTTTCGACACGCCGTCGAGCCCCGGCGTCAGGTGCAGCAGCGCGACCTTGTCGAGACCGTCGCCGCGCCATGCGGGCGGCTTGTCCAAGGCGTAGTGGATCTGGAAATTGCCCTTGCCGTAGCGGTATTTTTGCGCTGCCTCGAGGTCGGCTTTCGGAGCCACGTCGCCGAGCAGCCGCTCGTAGAGCTGGGTCGGGGTGACCGAGCAGATCACGCTCTTGTTCGCGTTGACTGTTTCGCCCGAAGCCAGCCGCACGCCGGTGGCTCGGCCTCCGCTCTGGATGATCGAGGCAACGTCCCCTTCAGTCCGGATCACGCCGCCGCGCTCCTTGATCAGCGCCTCGAAGGCGGACAGCAGATTCCTGGCGCCGCCCTTGACGATCGGCGCGCCGGCCGCTTCCAGCGCGAAGGCGATAACCCTGGCGATTTGGCCGGAGAACGCGTCTTCAGGCCCGAGACCGGCATGCAGCACCCAGGGCGCCCACAGCGCGCGGGTGGTTTCGGATTGGTAGGTGCTTTCGAGCCAGCCGCGCGCCGGCACCAGCGCTTCGCCAAGAAAGGTGGCAAGCCCACGCGGCCCGCGCCGCCAGGCCTCGCCCGCCAGCAGCTTTGCCGTGGGGTAGGACCACAGGCTGCCGCCGAGCAGGCCGAACAGCAGGCCGGCATTGCGCTCGATCTCACCGACATCGCTGCCGTGCCGGTCGCCGTCGCCTGCCGTCATCGTATCCATCCCCGCGACATTGGCGGCGCGGTCGGTGCGCAGGATGGCATGGCTGCCGTCCGGGCGCAGCACGCCGGTGGGCGTGCCGGTGTTGCAGAATTCCAGGCCGTGCCGCGCCAGGTCCTTGCCCAGCGCCGCATAGGCCGGCGAGGTGATGAACAGGACGAAGGTCGTCGCCATCACGTCATGGATGAAGCCGGGCGCGGTGATCTCCTCGGTGCGCATGCAGCCGCCGATGCGGTCGTTGCGCTCGAGCACCAGCACCTTGGCCCCCTTGCCGCCAAGCATCGCCGCGCAGACCAGCGCGTTGATGCCGCTGCCGACGATGATGTGATCGGGGGCTGTCATGGGCGGTTGGGCTCCGCCGAAAGGAGATGGAGTTCAGGTAAGAGGTCGGGCGCTCTACGGCGCCCCCCTCTGTCCTGCCGGACATCTCCCCCTCTTGGGGGGAGATTGGCCGTCGCAACTGCTTCCGCTAATCTGCACCGTTGCAAGAACGAGCGGGGCGCCGAAGCCGCCAATCTCCCCACTTGAGGGGGAGATGTCCGGCAGGACAGAGGGGGGCGCCGTAGAGCCGCAGCTTTGCAAGGCTGCCCCTCCCAATTTGTCACTACAGCGTTGCCTACAATCATGATCTTCTCCCGAAGACCGCCACCTCGTCCTATTGTCTCGGCACCAACGCCAGCGCGCGGATCGGGCTGCCGGTGCCGTGCTCGATCTTGAGCGGTGCGGCGATCAGGATCGCGCCTTTCGGCGGCAGCCGGTCGAGATTGCAGAGGCTGGCGAGACCGTAGCGGTTCGCCTTGTGCATCAGGCTGTGTGCCGGGAATGGCGGCTCCATTCCCCCTGCTTTGCCGGCATCCGTGCCGATCGTCTCGCTGCCCCAGCCCTTGATGTCCTTGTTGATCAGGTACTGGATGGCCTCAGCCGTCGGTCCGGGCGTGTGCGGTCCAGTCTCGTCGGCGTTGAGGAATTCGGCTTCCGAGCCGTTGCGCTTATACCAGTCGGTGCGCATCACCACCCATCCGCCGGCGTTGATCGCGCCGTGCTCGGCTTCCCACGCTTTGATGTGGTCGACGGTGAGCAGGAAGTCGTGATCGGCGGCGGCTTCGCTGGAGCAGTCGATGACATTGACCGGCCCGACGAAGTTCTGCGCCGGAATGGTGTCGGTGGCGCCGTCCGGATAATCCTTGCCGGTAATCCAGTGCTGCGGCGCGTCGAAGTGCGTGCCCGAGTGTTCGCCGAGTTTTAGCCAGTTCCAGGCCCACCACGGACCGCTTTTGTCATAGTGGGAGATGGCGTGGATCTCGACCTTCGGCGTGTCGACGGCGAGTTCCGGCGGCAGCTTGATTAGCGGCGTGTTGGGCCCGAGCGGCGCCGTCAGGTCGACCACTTGGATGGCGCCTGAAAGAAGCTGGCCGGCGACCTCGCCGAGGAGTTTTTGCGTGTCCATGGTCTCTGTTCCCTCTTCTTGGATGGCTCTGAAGGCTCGTTGCGGCTCTTAATATCCTACTAGACGAAAACATATGCATCTGCAATTATCTTTAAGCATAAAGGAAATGGGTTGGGTGGGTGTGAGCGAGTTTGACGCCATTTTCGTCGGGGCAGGCCACAACAGTCTGGCATGCGCCGCGCATCTGGCGTTGAAGGGTTGGAAAACTGCGATTTTCGAGCGCAGCGCAACAATCGGCGGCGCCGCCCAGACCCGCGAATTCACGCTGCCGGGCTTCCGGCACGATTTCGGCGCGATGAATCTGAGCCTGTTCGCCGGCTCGGCCTTTCACAAGGAATATGCAAATGAATTGAAAAAACACGGGCTGGAATTTGCGCCGGTAGCCGACTGCTTCGCCAGCGCTTTCCCTGACGGTCGCTGGTTCGGCGTCAGCAACGACCTGGAAACGACCGCCTCGCGGATGGCGGCTTTTTCGGCGGCCGATGCCGCCACATGGCGCCGCCTGGTCGCGGCTTTCCCGGCCGAGGCCGAGCACCTGTTCCGGCTGCTGGGCTCGCCGATGAGCGGGCGGGCGCTGGCCGGCACCGCCTGGAACCTGTGGCGCAAGAAGGGTTTTGCCGGCGCGCTCGACACCGGCCGGCTGCTGCTTTCCTCACCCCGCGCGTGGCTCGAGGAGAATTTCGAGTCGCCGCATGTCAGGGCGACGCTCGCCATTTGGGGCATGCATCTCGACTTCGCCCCCGACATAGCCGGCGGCGCGGTGTTCCCATACCTTGAGTCCATGGCCAACCAGTGCTTCGGCATGGTGCTCGGCAAGGGCGGCGCCGACACCATCGTCCGCGCACTGTCGGGCATACTCACCGCTGCCGGCGGCCAGATTGTCACCGGGGCTGAGGTGGCCGAGATCACGGTTTCCGCCGGCAAGGCGACCGGCGTGCGGCTCGCTGCCGGCGAGACCCATACCGCCACTAAGGCGGTCATCGCCGGCGTTGCACCCGGGGCGCTGGCCGGCAAACTGCTGCCCGATGGTTCCGGTGACGCCGGCTTCGACACGGCCATGAAAAAATTCCGCCATGCGCCGGGCACGATGATGATCCATCTGGCGCTGGACGATCTGCCGGACTGGCGCGCCGGCGCCGCGCTTCGGCAATTCGCCTATGTCCATCTGTCGCCTTCGCTCGACGCCATGTCGCGTACCTACCAGCAGGCAATGTCCGGCATGCTGCCGGACGAGCCGGTGCTGGTCGTCGGCCAGCCGACCGCGGTCGATCCGGCGCGGGCGCCGGAAGGCAAGCACGTTCTGTGGGTACAGGTGCGAATGCTGCCGGCCGAAATCCTTGGCGATGCGGCCGGCAAGATCGCGCCGGATCACTGGGACAAGGTCAAGGAATGCTACGCCGAACGCGTTCTCGACATCATCGAGACCTATGCGCCCGGTCTTCGCCGGAAGATACTCGGCCGCGCCGTGTTCTCGCCCCTCGACCTTGAACGCGAGAACCCCAACCTCGTCGGCGGCGACCAGATCTGCGGCAGCCACCATCTAGCGCAGAATTTCCTGTTTCGTCCGGCGCGCGGTTATGCCGGCTGGAACACGCCGGTGGGGAATTTGCATCTCACCGGTGCTGCAACATGGCCGGGCGCCGGCACCGGTGCTGCCTCGGGCTATATGCTCGCCCAACAGCTTGGCGGGAGGTAGAATTCAAAACACTTTGCGAGTGAAGGATGGGGCGGGTGAAGGAGAGGCAATGCGCGGTTGCCCAAGGAGCCTAAACCCACTGAACGGATAACGACGCGCACAGAAAACCAACAGGGGAACGATCATGACAATCAACAGACGAGAATTGCTCGGATATGGCGCAGCAGCGCTTGGCGCCACCGCTATCGGCCTGCCGCAAATGGCCAAGGCAGCCGGCGAACTGACCATCGCCTATAACGTCAACCTGCCGTCCTGGGACCCGACCACCGGACCCTCGGCGGTCAACCCGACGATTCAGGGTCTCTACCAGTCAGTGTTCGACCAGTTTATTCCGCAGAAGCCGGACCTGTCCTTCGCGCCGGGCCTGCTGACCGAATGGGGCTGGAACGACGACCGCACCAAGATCATGATGACGGTGCGCGACGGCGTCACCTGGCATGACGGCTCGCCGTTCACGGCCGAGGACGTTGTCTGGTCGCTGCAGCGGGCGGGCGACGAAAAGACCGGCAACCCGATCCAGTTCGTCTGGAAAAACGTCAACAACTTCAAGATCGACGGCAACAAGATCACCGGAGACGTCGTGCAGTTCGACCCGGTGTATTTCAAGTGGATGTCGTTCCTGACCGGCTACATCATGCCCAAGGCCTATTACGAGAAGGTCGGCGCCGAGGGCTTCGAAAAGGCGCCGATCGGCACCGGCCCCTACATGGTCGACAAATTCGAGCGCAACGCCTTCCTGCGGCTCAAGGCCAATCCGAACTATTGGGGCGACAAGCCGGCCTTTGAGAATGTGACGATCAAGTTCGTCACCGATGCGGCGAGCCGCGTTGCCGAAATCGAGTCCGGTTCCTCGCAGGTGACGCTCGAAATCCCTTATGAGGAATACGACCGGCTGATCGCCAAGGACGGGCTTGCCGGCTCGTGCAAGAATGTTTCCGACATCGGCATGATCTTCTTCAACGACATCGACGTGATGCTGGACAAGAACGTCCGCCAGGCCGCCGTCATGGCGGTCGACAAGAAGTTGCTGGTCGATCGCCTGCTACGCGGCTACGGCCAGCCGATCGATACGCTGGAGACGCCGGAATACGCGGCCTACGATGCGTCGATCAAGGTCGAGCACAATCCCGAAAAAGCCAAGGAATTGCTGGCCGCATCCGGCTATTCGCCTGAGAAGCCGGTCAAGTTCACGATACAGACGACCAAGGGCTTCAAGCCTAAGGACTACGAGATGATCCAGGCGATCGTCGGCATGTGGCGCAAGGTCGGCATCGAGGCGACGATCGAGGTCTACGAGATCGCCAAGCATTACGAGCTGCGCGCCGCCGACAAGCTGACGCCGGCGGCCTTCTACAATTGGGGCAACGCGATCGGCGATCCGACCACGTCGACCGGCTTTGCCACCTATGGCCCGAGCCCGCATTCGGTTTGGGACAGCCAGGATCTGATCGACATGATCAACCCGCTATGGGGTGAGAAGGACGAGGCCAAGCGCATCGCCGGCTGGAAGGCTGTCGACAAGTACATCGCCGAACAGGCCTATGTGCTGCCGCTGATCCAGTATGCGCAGCCGATCGTGCGTGCCAAGGGCGTCAATGTCGTGCAGCACGTGTCCGGTGCGCTTCTGCCGGCACTGATGACGCCGGCCTGAGATCGGCCAGGGATTGCCGCGCGCCGTCCGCAACGACGGCGCGAATTTTCCGCCAGGCGTACAGGCGACCATGCTGCTGCAAAGATTTCTGATCCGTCTTTTGACGATGGCGATCACGCTGTTCGGCGTCGCCGTCGTGGTCTTCGTCGTCATTCGCGTCGCGCCCGGCGACCCGATCGCGATGATGCTGCCGCCCGGCGCAACCGACGCCGACATCGCCCGGCTGCATGCGCTCTACGGGCTCGACAAGACCATCGTCGAGCAGTTCTTCATCTGGCTGTCCGGCGTCGTCAGGGGCGATTTCGGCACCTCGATCTCGCTGAGACAAGACGTGCTGGGGCTGGTCTTCAACCGGCTGCCGGCGACGCTGGAACTCGCCATCGTCGCTCTTTTGATGGCGCTGGCGATCGGCGGCACGACGGCGATCCTTGGGGCGCGCGAACGCGGCACGGCAGTCGAAGCCGGCATCGACATCGCCAGCGGTGCGGCACTTTCCATTCCCGACTTTTTGTGGGGCCTGGTGCTGATCCTTTTGTTTGGCGTGCTGGTGCCTATCTTCGACATTTCCGGCCGGGTTTCGCCGCAGCTCGACTTGCCCTTCGTCACTCAGTTCTATCTGTTCGAGAGCATCGTGCGGCTGCGCTTCGACCTGACGAAGGACCTGCTCGGGCACATGCTGATGCCGGCCGTGGCCCTGGCGCTGCCGCTCGCCGCGATCATCTCACAGCTGTTGAAACAGTCGCTGAAGGAAGTGCTCGATCTCGACTATGTCGTGCTGGCGCGGGTGAAGGGCTTTTCGGAAACGCAGGTTATTTTGCGTGAGGCGCTGAAGAACGCCGCCCTGCCGACGCTCACTCTGGTCGGCGTGCAGTTCACCTTCCTGATCGGCGGCACCGTCATCGTCGAGCGGCTGTTTTCCTATGAAGGTCTCGGCAATATGGCGATCGACGCCGTCATCAACCGCGACCTGCCGCTGATCCAGGGCATCGTGCTGGTCTTCGCGCTGCTGTTCGTGCTGATCAACCTGACTGTCGACATGATGTACGCGCTGCTCAATCCGAGGCTGCGCCATGGATGACAGCCGCATTTCAAGACATGGCTCGGGCGCAAGGCTGTGGCTGGCCGGAGGCTGGCTGCTGCTGGCTTTGCTCGCCGCGATTTTCGCGCCGCTGGTGGCGCCACAGGATCCGCTGGCGCAGGATCTGATGTTCGAACGCCTGCCGCCGTTCTGGATGAGGGGCGCGGAACCCGGCTTCTGGCTTGGCACCGACAGCTTGGGACGCGATCTCCTGTCACGGCTGGTCTTCGGCGCCCGCATCGCCTTCATCGTTGCCTTCGCGGCAGCCTTGGCCGCCTGCCTGGTCGGCTCGACCCTCGGGCTGATCGCCGGTTATTTCGGCGGCTGGGCCGACCGCATCATCTCGCGCATCGTCGACGTCTGGATGGCGTTTCCGCCGGTGCTGTTCGCCATCCTGCTGGTCGCCGTGCTCGGCACCGGCCTGAGCTCGGTCATCATTGCCATCGCCGTCATCGACTGGACGCGCTTCTGCCGGGTGATCCGGGCCGAGACCATGGGCCAGGCGCGCATGGACTATGTCGAGAACGCCCGCATCGCCGGCTATGGCCGCATCGGCATCATGTTGCGCGAGGTGCTGCCCAATGTGGTGCCGTCGATCGTAGCGCTGCTGTCGCTCGAAATGGGCATCGCCGTCATCGTCGAGGCGATCCTGTCCTTCGTCAATCTGTCGATCTCGACCGACGATCCGACCTGGGGCGGCATCATTGCCGAGGGCCGGCTGTCGATCCATCAGGCGTGGTGGGTGCTGGTGTTCCCGCTGGTCATCCTGATCCTGACCGTGCTGTCGTTCAGCCAGTTCGGCGAGGCGTTGAAGGCCCGTTTCGATCCGGTGCTGCGATGAGCGCCGCGAAACCCTGCCTCGACATAAGCGGCTTGAGTGCCGTGTTGGCCAACGGCCAACGCGTGCTGCGCTCGGTCTCGCTCTCCGTTCAACCTGGCGAGGTGCGCGCCCTGGTCGGCGAGAGCGGCGCTGGCAAGACGATGATCGGCAAGGCAGTGCTCGGCGTGCTGCCGCCCAGCGTGCGCATCGTCGAAGGCGATATGCTGCTCGAAGGCGAAGACCTCGGCCGGCTTCAGCCAAAGGCGAGGCGCACGCTGATAGGCGCGCGCACCGCACTGATCCCGCAAGATCCGCTGACCGCGCTCAACCCATCGCGCCGCATCGGGCCGCAGATGACGGACCGGCTGGTGCGGATCCTCGGCTGGAGCGGGCAGCGAGCCGACACCCGCATCCGCCAATTGCTCGACGAGGTGCAGATCCGCGACCCAGACCGCGTCCTCAAATGCTATCCGCACGAGCTTTCCGGCGGCATGCGCCAGCGCGTGCTGATCGCCGCCGCCTTCGCCGCCGAACCCCGGCTGATCGTCGCCGACGAGCCGACCACGGCGCTCGACGTGACCGTACAGAAACAGATCCTGCGCCTGATCGCGCAATTGCAGCGCGAGCACGGCACGGCGATCCTGTTCGTCACTCATGACCTCGGCGTCGTCGCCAAGATCAGCCAAAAGGTGTCGGTGCTCTATGCCGGCAAGGTGGTGGAAGAGGCCGAAACGGCGGCGCTGTTCGCAGCTCCGCAGCACCCCTACACACGAGCGCTGATGGCGGCGACGCCACGCTACACCGATCCGTTCGCCTCGCTGAAACCGGTGGGCGACGCGGTATTGGCCGGGCTGGCCTCCGAGATCGCCGCTGCCGACCAGGCCTGGAGACGGCCACATGGCTGAGCCGCTGTTTTCCGTGCGCGGGCTGAAGGTCGCATTGCCTGACATGACGCGCAAGCCGCTGATCGGCCGCGCGCCGATGGTGGAAATTCTGAACGGGCTGGATTTCGACCTGCCCAAGGGATCGGTGACCGGCATCGTCGGCGAATCCGGATCGGGCAAATCGACGCTCGGCCGCGCTTTGGTGCGCCTGCTGGAGCCGAGCGCCGGCAGCATCAGTTTCGACGGGCGCGACATCACGCATCTGCCGGAGGCGGAACTGCGGCCGCTGCGCCGCAATCTGCAGATGATCTTCCAGGATCCGATGTCGTCGCTCAATCCGCGCCGCACCATTGCCAGCATCATCGCCGCCCCGCTCAGGCAAAACGGGCTTGGCGACAATCTCAAGCGGCGTGTCGCGGAGGCATTGCAGCGCGTCGGCCTGCCGCAAAGCTTCGCCAGCCGCTACCGTCACGAACTGTCGGGCGGCCAGCGCCAGCGCGTCGGCATTGCCCGGGCGCTGGCGCTGTCACCGAAATTCGTGCTGGCCGACGAGATCGTCTCCGGCCTTGATGTGTCGACCCAGGCGCAGATCCTGACGCTGCTGGAAAAGCTCGCCGCCGAAATGGGCCTGACCGTCGCCTTCATCAGCCACGATCTGTCGGTGATCCGGCGGTTGTGCCGGCAGGTGATCGTCATGCGCGAAGGCGCGATCGTCGAGGCAAGCGCCACCGACGCCTTGTTCGAGAAGCCGCAGCAGGCCTACACGCGCGACCTGATATCAGCCATCCCGCTGCCCGAGATCGATGAGGGCTGGCTGCTGCCCACCGCTAAGGTGCCGGTATGAAGCATCATTCGCAGCAAATCTCATTCGCACGCCGAAGAGCGGGCCTCGGGCGTGCGCCCGGCAAGTCACCCACGTCCCGCGAGAAGGATGACTGACATGAGGAATGCAATCCGAAACGCTACGCTTGCGACCGCCGTCCTGGCCAGCATCGGCACTGCTTCCGCCGGCTCCATTCCCGGCATGCGCGGGCATGATCACACCGGGGTTACGGTGCCCGACATGAAGCAGGCCGTCGACTTCTTCACCGAGGTCGTCGGCTGCAAGAAGGCGATGTCCTTCGGCCCATTCGCCGACGACAAGGGCACGTTCATGCAGGATTTGCTGGGCGTCGACCCCAAGGCGGTGATCGAGGAGATCACCCTGGTCCGCTGCGGCCACGGATCGAATATCGAGCTGTTCAAATACACCGCGCCCGATCAGAGAGACCTGCAGGCCCGCAATAGCGACATTGGCGGCTTCCACATCGCTTTCTATGTCGACGATATCGCTGCCGCGAAAGCCTATCTCGATGAAAAGGGCGTCAAGACGCGTATGGGGCCGCTGCCGGTTACCGAAGGCCCGGCCGCCGGCCAGACCATCCTCTATTTCCAGGCGCCCTGGGGCCTGCAGCTGGAAGCGATCAGCTATCCCAGCGGCATGGCCTATGAAAAAGGCGCGGAGACGGTGCTGTGGAGCCCGAAAACCCCGGAGAAATGATCCGGAGGGCGCGTGCTTGCGGGTCTGACCGCTGGCACGTCATAGGCATCCGAGGCAGATCGCTTCAATTATGAAACTTCAAGCTTGAATAATTTATTTCAGACGCGATACTGACGAATAATAAGCGAAGAGGAGATCGCACGAATGAAGGTTGCGGTTCTCGGCGGCGGACCAGCCGGCCTCTACTTTGCCATTTCGATGAAGCTCAGGGACGCCGCGCACGAGGTGACAGTGTTCGAGCGCAACCGCGCCGACGACACATTCGGCTGGGGCGTCGTGCTGTCGGCCGAAACTCTCGACAATCTGACCAGGAACGATCCGGTCAGCGCCGTCTGGATCAAAAAACATTTCGCCTATTGGGACGACATCGCCGTCATCCATGACGGTGTGCGCACGGTCTCGACCGGCCATGGCTTCTGCGGCATCGGCCGCAAGCGGCTTCTCGTCCTGCTGCAGCGGCGGGCGCGCGAGCTCGGCGTGAAGCTGGTCTTCGAGACCGATATCGCCGACCCCAAGTCCTATATGGAGAGCCACGATCTGGTTGTCGCCGCCGACGGGTTGAACTCGAAGGCACGGGGCGCCTTCGTCGACGTGTTCAAGCCAGATATCGACACCCGCAAATGCAAGTTCGTCTGGCTCGGCACGCAGCAGAAGTTCGACGACGCCTTCACCTTCATCTTCGAGAAGACGGAGCATGGCTGGGTGTGGGCGCACGCCTACCAGTTCGACAGCGATACCGCGACCTTCATCGTCGAATGCAGCGAGCAGACCTGGCAGCGCTTCGGCTTCGGCGCGATGTCGCAGCAGGAATCGATCGCCGTCTGCGAACAGATCTTCGCCAGGCATCTCGGCGGCCACGCGCTGATGACCAACGCCAACCATATCAGAGGTTCGGCCTGGATCAATTTCCCGCGCGTGCTGTGCGAGCGCTGGTCGTACAAGAATCTGGCGCTGATGGGCG
This sequence comes from Mesorhizobium sp. M1322, assembly GCF_040318085.1. Classification (NCBI taxonomy): domain Bacteria; kingdom Pseudomonadati; phylum Pseudomonadota; class Alphaproteobacteria; order Hyphomicrobiales; family Phyllobacteriaceae; genus Mesorhizobium; species Mesorhizobium sp. M1322. Next base: position 31,524 of record NZ_JAMYLP010000040.1, on the reverse strand, counting down.
ATGCGGCGGCAAGCGCGCATTTCTCGATCGGCTCCGGCACCAAGCTGGCGTTGGAAAGTGCGGTGGCGCTGGCCGACTATGTCGAGTCCGAGCCCGATCTCGAAGCCGCGTTCCGCAAATATGAAGATGCGCGGCGCACCGAAGTGCTGAAGCTGCAGTCGGCGGCGCGCAACTCGCTCGAATGGTTCGAGGAGGTCGAGCGCTATCTCGGCCTCGATCCGGTGCAGTTCAATTATTCGCTTTTGACGCGCTCGCAACGCATCAGCCACGAGAATCTGCGGCTGCGCGATGCCGAGTGGCTGGCCGGCGCCGAAGAATGGTTCCAGCGCCAGGCGGGCGCCCGCGGCAACAGTCTTCGTCGCGCGCCGATGTTCGCGCCGTTCCGGCTGCGCGACATGACGCTGCACAACCGCATCGTCGTCTCGCCGATGGCGCAGTACAAGGCCGTCGACGGCTGCCCGACCGACTGGCATTTCGCCCATTATGCCGAACGGGCCAAGGGCGGCGCCGGCCTGCTCTACATCGAGATGGCCTGCGTCAGCCCGGAAGGCCGCATCACGCCTGGCTGCCCAGGCTTCTATGCGCCCGATCATGAGGTGGCCTGGAAACGGTTGGTCGATTTCGTCCACACCGAGACCGAGGCAAAGATCTGCGCGCAGATCGGCCATTCCGGCGCAAAGGGTTCGACCCGGCTCGGCTGGCAAGGAACCGACGTACCGCTGACGTCAGGCAACTGGCCTGTAATGGCGGCATCGGCGATCGCCTGGTCGCCGCAGAACCAGATGCCGAAGGCGATGGACCGCGCCGACATGGATCTGGTGCGCGACCAGTTCGTCGCCTCGGCAGAAATGGCGGCACGTTGCGGCTTCGACATGCTCGAAATCCATGCCGCGCACGGCTATCTCCTGTCCTCCTTCATCACGCCGCTGACCAACCGGCGCACGGACGTCTATGGCGGCTCGCTCGAAAACCGCATGCGCTATCCGTTGGAGGTCTTCCAAGCGGTGCGGGCCGTGTGGCCGGCCGAAAAACCTGTTTCAATGCGCATCTCGGCCAATGACTGGGTCGGCATCGAAGGGGTGACGCCGGCCGATGCGGTCGAGATCGCACGGCTGCTGCATGAGGCCGGCGTCGACATCTGCGACGTGTCGGCCGGCCAGACTTCGGCCGATGCAAGACCGGTGTATGGCCGCATGTTCCAGACGCCGTTCTCCGACCGCATCCGCAACGAGGTCGGCATGGCGACCATGGCGGTCGGCAACATCTACGAGCCGGACCACGTCAATTCGATCCTGATGGCCGGCCGCGCCGATCTCGTTGCTATGGCAAGGCCGCATCTCGCCGATCCCTACTGGACGCTGCATGCGGCCGTCACACTCGGCGACCGCGGCGTCAAATGGCCGGATCCCTATCTGCCTGGCCGCGACCAGATCTACCGGCTGGCCGAACGCGACGCCGCAGCGGGGCTGAAAGTATGAGTGCCGCCGCTACGATGACAGGACGGCATGCGCTGGTCACCGGCGGCGGCTCCGGTGTCGGCCGCGCCATCGCGCTGTCGCTGGCCGGCGCGGGGATCGACGTCACCATCTGCGGCCGTCGCGAGGCTGCACTTGCCGAAGTTGCCAGGGAAAGCGACCGTATTTTCGGCATCGCTGCCGATGTCACCAATGAGGCGGCAATGGCGTCCCTCTACAGCCAGGCCGAGGCGGCGCGCGGGCCGATCGATATCGTCGTCGCCAATGCTGGCATGTCCGGCAGTGCCCCGGCACAGCGGACCTCGCTCGCGGACTGGCAGCGGACGCTCGACGTCAATCTGACCGGCGCGTTCCTGACGGTGAAGCCGGCGCTGGCCGGCATGGTCTCACGGAAGACGGGCCGTATCATCTTCGTCGCTTCGACCGCAGGGCTGAAGGGGTATCCCTATGTCGCCGCTTACGTTGCCGCCAAGCATGGCGTCGTCGGCCTGACGCGCGCGCTGGCGGTCGAGACCGCCAAATCCGGGGTGACGGTCAACGCCGTATGCCCCGGCTTCGTCGAAACCGACATGCTGGAAGAGTCCATCCAGCGTATCGTTGAAAAGACCGGCCGCTCGGCCGAAGAAGCAAGGACGAGCCTTGCCTCGACCAACCCGCAAGGTCGCTTCATCCAGCCCGACGAAGTTGCAGCCGCGGTGCTGTGGCTGTGCGGCGATGCGGCCCAATCGATCACCGGCCAGACGATCTCGATCTCGGGAGGCGAGACATGGTAGCTGGTCCCCTGCCCGCGCCGTCCGGACCCGGCAAGGACCGCCTGCGGCTGTGGGTGCGGCTGTTGCGCGCCTCACGCAGCATCGAGGCCGAATTGCGCGAGCGCCTGCGGCAGGAGTTCAACACGACGCTGCCGCGCTTCGACGTGATGGCGGCACTCTACCGCGCGCCGGAAGGCATGCTGATGAGCGACTTGTCGCGGTTCCTGCTGGTGTCCAACGGCAATGTGACCGGCATCGTCGACCGGCTGGTTTCGGAAGGGCTGGTTGCCCGCGCCCGGCGCAATGGCGACCGCCGCACCTCGATGGTGCGGCTGACGGAGGAAGGTTCGAAGGCTTTCGCCCTGATCGCCGCCGCGCATGAAAGCTGGATCGGCGAGCTGCTTGGCAATGTGAGCGAGGACGAGGCGCGCCGGCTGACTGGCATGCTGGACTCCTTCCGCAGCAACTGGGAGGGACGGGAATGACAAAAATGGCCGGCCGCAAGCCGACGCATTTCCTCTGGCAGGTCGAAGGCAAGGTTGCAACAATCCGGCTCGACCGGCCGGAGCGCAAGAACCCGCTGACCTTCGAAAGCTATGCCGAGCTGCGCGATACTTTTCGCGACCTCGTCTATGCCGACGACGTCGATGCGGTGGTGTTCCTGCCCAATGGCGGCAATTTCTGCTCCGGCGGCGATGTTCACGACATCATCGGCCCGCTGGTCAAGATGGACATGAAGGAGTTGCTGGCCTTCACCCGCATGACCGGCGATTTCGTCAAGGCGATGCTGAATTGCGGGAAGCCGATCATTGCGGCGGTCGACGGCGTGGCGGTGGGCGCCGGCGCCATTATCGCCATGGCCTCCGACATCCGTATCGCCACGCCGGAGGCCAAGACCGCGTTCCTGTTCACCCGCGTCGGCCTTGCCGGCTGCGACATGGGTGCCTGCGCGATCCTGCCGCGCACTATCGGCCAGGGCCGCGCCGCCGAGCTGCTCTACACCGGCCGGACGATGAGCGCTGAGGAAGGCGAGCGCTGGGGTTTCTACAACCGGCTGGTCGATGCCGCAGCACTTGAAGCCGACGCGCTCGACATGGCAGCGCGTATCGTTTCCGGCCCGACCTTCGCCCACGGCATCACCAAGACGCAGTTGAACCAGGAGTGGTCGATGGGCCTCGACCAGGCGATCGAGGCGGAAGCGCAGGCGCAGGCGATCTGCATGCAGACCGGCGATTTCAAACGGGCTTATGAGGCTTTTGTGGCCAAGGAAAAGCCGGTGTTCGAGGGGAACTAGGATGGTTGTTTCAATGGATACGCTGGCGGGACAGCGCCCCCCTCTGTCCTGCCGGACATCTCCCCCTCTAGGGGGGAGATTGGCAGTTCTGCTAGCAGCGCCTTTCTTGCGACGCTTGCTATTGGCGAAAGCGCGGGTGACGTCCGATCTCCCCCCTAGAGGGGGAGATGTCCGGCAGGACAGAGGGGGGCGCCGTGGAGTGCAACGCCTGAAGTACAGCGGAGGCAGAAATGCCTGACCGTTCCTTCCTCTCCTGGCCGTTCTTCGAGGACCGTCACCGCGCACTCGCCGAAGAGCTGGACGCCTGGTGCGGGAAAAACCTGCCGGTCGCGCTTGACGATGTCGACGCCGCATGCCGCGAGCTGGTGGCGAAGCTCGGCCAGGACGGCTGGCTGAAGCCGACGGCGCTCGACACGGAAAACCCTGGGCCGCTCGACGTACGCGCACTTTGCATCACGCGTGAGACGCTGGCCCGGCACGATGGATTGGCCGACTTCGCCTTCGCCATGCAAGGGCTCGGCACAGGCGCGCTCAGCCTGTTCGGCACGCCGGAGCAGCATCGCTGGCTGGCGAAGACCCGCGCCGGCGAAGCGATTTCCGCCTTCGCGCTATCGGAGCCACGCTCTGGGTCGGACGTTGCCAATATGGAGATGACGGCGACGCGTGACGGCGACGACTACCTGCTGTCAGGTGAAAAGACCTGGATCTCCAATGGCGGCATTGCCGATCTCTACGTCGTTTTCGCCCGCACCGGCGAGGCGCCCGGCGCCAAGGGGCTTTCCGCCTTCATCGTGCCTGCAGAAACCAAGGGCCTGACGATCGCCGAGCGGCTGGAGGTGATCGCCCCGCATCCGCTGGCACGCCTGTCCTTCGACAATGCCCGCGTTCCGGCCTCGGCATTGATCGGCAAGCCGAGCGACGGTTTCCGCATCGCCATGTCGGTGCTCGACGTGTTCCGCTCGACCGTCGGTGCGGCAGCGCTCGGCTTTGCCCGGCGCGCGCTGGACGAAAGCATCAAAAGAGTGGCCGAGCGCAAACTGTTCGGTGCTGCAATGGCCGAGTTGCAGATGGTGCAGGGCCACATCGCCGACATGGCGCTGGACGTCGATGCCGCCGCCTTGCTGGTCTATCGCGCCGCCTGGACCAAGGACGTGGGGGCCGCCCGTGTCACCCGCGAAGCGGCGATGGCCAAGCTGTTCGCCACCGACAAGGCGCAAGAGGTGATCGACAAAGCCGTGCAGCTGCATGGTGGCGACGGCGTCCGCAAGGGCTACATCATCGAGAGCCTGTATCGCGAGATCCGTGCGCTGCGCATCTACGAGGGCGCGTCCGACGTGCAGAAGGTGGTCATCGCCAGGCAAGTGATGGGAGCGGCCTGAGGCGGAGCTTGCGACAGAAAATTGGGTGAGCTGGTTTCGAATTTTGAACATTGCGACCGGATTTGAGTATCGGGAGGCTTGATATGCACACCATCCTGCAGCCGGAAGGCTGGGCGAAACCTGTTGGATACGCCAATGGCGTCGCCGCGCGCGGGCAGATGATCTTCATCGGCGGCCAGGTCGGTTGGACCGGGCAAGGCCAATTCGAAACCGATGATTTTGTCGGCCAGGTGCGCCAGACGCTAGCCAACATCGTCGCCGTGCTCGCCGAAGCCGGCGCCAAGCCTGAGCATATCACCTCGATGACCTGGTACTTTACCGACAAGGCCGAGTATCTGGCCAACCTCAAAGGGATTGGCGAGGCCTATCGTGAGGTCATCGGACGACATTTTCCGGCCATGGCCGCCATGCAAGTGATGGCGCTGGTCGAGGATCGCGCCAAGGTGGAAATCCAGGCCACAGCGGTGATCCCGGAGTAATGATAGCCCCTCTTGAAGTAACCAATTGTCGAAGTAGGCGCCGCCCCTCACCTGCCTGCCGGCATCCTCTCCCCGTAAACGGGGCGAGGGACGCTCTCACCAACGATTTCGCCAATCACCAGCGCTGCAGAATCAAGTGCCGAGATTGCGGCCGGCTTCTTTCTCCCCGTTTACGGCAGGGCAATCGCATATGGAAAAAATGCCGTTTCACAGTGGAATCGAACAGAGAACAAAACCGAATCGAACCGAGTCCATTTCTTCGTTCTCGAACGGCGGTTTCTCTTTCGTTCTTCCATATGCGATTCCCCTGGTCACTATACGGGGAGAAATGCCCGGCAGGGCAATGAGGGGCAGCACCAACGGTCGGAATTAGGCGTCATTGCCTCGGCCTTGACGGCCGAGTGACTTGGCTCCCCGCACATTTTGTGATCAGATGATCACGCCTTGCTTCCGGTGGGCGGTCAGGCGGGCCACTTGCACATAGCTTCTGTCGGAATCCAAGGAAACCAAAAATCGTGGCTAGGGGATTTGAACCTGTATCGGGACGCGTGACCGTCCAGGATGGCGTCTACCAGCAGCTTCGGCATGCCTTGATGGTCGGCAGCTTCGACCCGGCCCAGGTGCTGACCATTGCCTCGCTGGCCGAAGCCTTCGGCACCTCGAACATGCCGGTACGCGAGGCCTTGCGGCGGCTCGCCGCCGAGAACGCGCTGGAGATATCGCAGAACGGCTCAGCCTGCGTGCCGGTCGTCACCCGCGCGCGGCTCGACGACCTCTGCCGGGCGCGCGTCGCCGTCGAAGGGCTGGCGGCCGAACTCGGGGCGCCGCGCCTGACCGCTTCCGATATAGCCACATTGGAGAAGATCACCGCCGACCAGCAGGCGATCGGGCGCAATGGCAGCATCTACGAGCTGATTGCCAAGAACCAGCAGTTCCATTTCACCATCTACCGCGCCTCCGGCTCCGACGTGCTGTTTCAGCTGATCGAGACACTGTGGCTGCGCTTCGGCCCCTATATGCGGCTGTTGTCCAACCATGTCGCACCTTTGATGCGCGCCGGCACGATGGAGCCGTCCGGGCGGCACACCGCGATCATCGCGGCACTGAAGGATCGCGATTTTCCTCGTGCCCGCGAAGAGGTGGTTGCCGACATCAGGACGACGCAGGAGACGCTGCGCGCGATCTGCCCCGACGTGCCGGAACCCAGGCCGGTCGAGTTCGCTGGATTCGGCAAGGCCTCCTGAAGCTCCGCTGCGGTCGAACGCAAGATCGGCGCCGGAAGTGCCGACCTGCGACCGCTCGTGGCCGGAAAAGATCGCCCTGATTTTCGCGATTGAATCGCATTTCTTCGCGGGCAGCGATTGATCCGTATCCCCTTTTGTGATCACATGATCACAGGGAGCAAAAGCGTCGTGTCTGGTTATTTTCTCTACCATTCGATCGGGACGTTTCCCGGCAAGGCGGAGCGCATGGCTGCTGCCCTGTCGGAATTCTCGGGCATCTGGTCGGCGGAAGACGATGGCCAGTGGCCGGCCGCCCTTGCCGCGCGGCAGCGCTTTATCGATGCCTGGGGCGCGCTGATCGATGCTCCACAAGGCACGCTGACCACCGCCGAGAACGTCACGTCGGCGCTCTACAGCCTGATCGGCGCTTTGCCGTCCGAGCGCCTGGCAGGAAAGCGCCTGCTGGTCGCCGCTGACTGTTTTCCGAGCCTGCACTTCCTGCTCGCCGGTCTGGCCGAGCGCTTCGACTTCGTGCTCGACACCGTGCCGCTGCGGCCGGGCGAGAGCTGGGTGCGCGACGAGGATTTCATCGCCCGCTGGCAGGACGATGTCGGCCTGGCCTTGCTGACCTTCGTCACCTCGACGGCCTCGCACCGCTGCGACGTGGCGCGGCTCGCCGCGCATGGCCGGGAGATGGGCAGCATCGTCGGTGCTGACATCACCCAAGGGGTCGGCGTGACACCCTTCTCGATTGCGAAGACGCCAGTCGATTTCGTCGTCTCGACCTCGCTGAAATGGCTGTGCGGCACTTCGGGCGCCGGCGTCCTGCAGGTGACGCCCGATCTGCTGTCCGCCTGCCGGCCCGAGCTTCGCGGATGGTTCAGCCAACCGAACCCCTTCTCCTGGGATCTCGACAGTTTTTCCTATGCAAACGATGCGCGACGTTTCGACCATGGCACACCGGCCATCCTGGCCAGCGTCGCATCGCTGCCCGGCCTAGAATGGGTCGCCGAGACAGGCGTCGACGCTATCCGCGCCCAAAACGCGGCGCACGCGGAACGCATTATCGGTTGCGCGCTGGACAATGGCTGGGCGGTCCGTACGCCGCTCGATCCAGACCAGCGCGGCGGCAGCGTGATGCTGGCTTTACCGCAAGGAGTCGACCCGGTGAAAACAGTGTCGACGCTGCGCAGTCAGCAACTTTACTGCGACGCGCGCGGCGCGACGCTCAGGCTGTCGCCCGGCATGGTCACCACGGACGACGCGGTCGATGCATTGCTGGAGCGTCTGCAACAGTTGATCGGCTCACGGCAACGCCGCGCGTCTTGACTTCAGGCGCCGCCTCGCCTGCAGTGTCCGGAAATACGGCGCTGAAAGGGGCGGACGTGAAAAAGCGCCACAGGGAGTGGCCGAACCAGAGGGAACGAAAATGAGCTTCACTCGCCGTAATCTGCTTCTTCTCGCTGCCGCCATCGGCATCGCCGCCGGCCCAGCCACCGCCTATGCCGCGGACGTGCTGAATGTCGGCGCTTATCCGACCAATCCGCCTTTCGAGTACAAGAACGAAGGCGGCACCTTCGAAGGTTTTGAAGTCGACATCGTCAACGAGGCGGCCAAGCGTATCGGCATGACCACCGAAATCGCCGATCTCGGATTTCAGGCGCTGTTCGCCGCCACGACGTCGAAGCGCATCGACGTTGCCATCTCGTCGATCACGATCACCCCTGAGCGCTTGAAATCGCAGTCGTTCTCGCAGCCCTATTATGATTCCGACATGGGCATCGCCGCCAAGGCTGACAGCCCGATCAAGTCCGCCGCCGACCTCAAGGGCAAGATCATCGGCGTGCTGTCCGGCTCGACTGGCGAAGCCTGGACCAAGCAGCACCAGGAGGCCAGCGGGTTCAGCGAGGTGAAGGGTTACGACACGCAGCAGAACCTGCTGCTCGATCTCAGCGCCGGTCGCGTCGACGCCGCGGTCAGTGACATTCCGGGCCTGGAATACTCCTTCACCAGGATGAAGGATCTCGCCGTAAAAGAGCGTATCAAGACCGGCGAGCAGTACGGCCTGATGATGGCCAAGGACCACCCGCTGCTCGGCAAGCTGAACGACGCGCTGACCGCGATGAAGAAGGACGGCACGCTGGCCTCGATCCACAAGAAGTGGTTCGGCAGCGACGCACCCGCCGATTCTTCGACCGTTAAGGAAATGCCTATCCCGAAGGCCTGAGCGGCAGCTGCCGAAATCGTGCCGGCTTTCCACGCCGGCACAATTTCACGGGCAGCGTTGCGCGCCTCTTGAACGCACTGGACGCGGTGGCCCTTGCCTTTCACGCATGATCCGCTCCGAAGGCCGATTTCGGGCTTCGGCAGCATGCTTTAGCGTCGCGGGACGCCAAACCTTTTCGGGAATGCTCCCCATGTCGCTGATCGAGACCTTCTTCAACGCCGATGTCATGATCTCCAGCCTGCCGGCGCTGCTGCGCGGCTTCCTGAACACGCTGCTGCTCGGGCTCCTGAGCATCGGCATCGGTATCCCCGTCGGCCTGGCGATCAGCCTGATGCGGCTCTATGCGCCAAAGCCGCTGCGGCTGCTGGCGGTTGGCTATATCGATATTTTCCGGGCGATGCCGGTGCTGGTCGTGCTGATCCTGATCTACTACGCGCTGCCGTTCCTCGGCATACGCCTGTCGTCCTGGACCTCCGCGGTGACGGCATTCGCCATCATCATGGCGGCTTATTCGGCCGAGGTGTTCCGCTCCGGCATAGAAAGCATTCCGCGCGGCCAGTTCGAGGCGGCGCAGGCACTCGGCCTGCCGTTCTTGCTGACCTTGCGCAAGGTTGTGCTGCCGCAGGCGATCCGCGTGGTCATTCCGCCGATGACCAGCAACTGCGTTTCGATGTTCAAGGACACCTCGCTCGCCTCCACCGTGGCGCTGCCCGAACTGCTGAAGGAAGCGACCAACGCACAGTCGCTCTACGCCAACCCCTCGCCGCTGATCGGCGCGGCGCTGGTCTATCTCCTCTTTCTCTGGCCGATGGTCCGTCTCGTCAGCCTGCTCGAACGTCGCTTCAAAACCGAAAAGACCCGCTGACGTCGCCAGTTTCTCCATTTTCGCTTCCCCATCCAGGCACTTCGCAGGAGACCATCTTGAACAAGCATCAGACCCCTAGTGCGAACGACGTCTCCGCAGCCTTCCCGGTCGACACGATCCGCGCCATGTTTCCAGCTCTGCAGCAGGCCGGCGACTTCATCTTCATGGACAATGCCGCCGGCGCGCAGATCCCGCAAAGTGTGCTCGACGCGGTGACCAACCATCTGGTCGCGCATAATGTGCAGCGCGGCGGTCGGTATGGCCGCAGCGTCGCCGTCGACCAAGCAATCGCCGATGCGCGCGAAAGCGTTGCGCTGCTGATCAATGCCTATAGTGCTGCAGAAATCTGTTTCGGCATGAACGCCACCTCGTTCATCCGCCTCGTCAGTCTCGGTATCGGCCAGATGCTTCAGGAGCGCGACGAGATCGTCATCACCGACATGGACCACGATGCCAACATCGCCACCTGGCTGGCGCTGGAATCGGCCGGCGCGAAATTCAAATGGTGGCGGATGCGCGACGATGGCAATCTGCATGTTGGCGATCTTCGACCGCTGGTCTCCGACCGCACCCGCCTCGTCGCCTGCACGGTGACGGCGCATTCGATCGGCTCGATCGTCGATGTTGCTTCAGTGGCTGACATCGCGCATGCGGCCGGCGCCGAAGTGTTCCTCGACTGCGTGCATTACGGGCCGCACGGGCTTATCGACGTGCAGGCCTGGGATTGCGACTATCTGGTCTGCTCCGGCTACAAGAATTTTTCGCCGCATATGGGCTTCCTGTGGGGCCGCTTCGAGACGCTGAAGCGGCTGCCGACCTTCCGCGAGGATTTCATTCCCGACGAGCCGCCCTACAAGGTCGAGGCCGGCACCTTCATCTACGAGAATGTCTCCGGCATGGATGCCGCGGTGCGCTATCTCGAGTCGATCGGCCGCAACTTCTTGGCCGAGAACAACCGGTCGCGGCGCGACAACCTCGTCGCCGGCATGAACGCAATCCGCGACTATGAGCTGGTGCTGGCGCGCGAGATGCTCGCCGTGCTCAAGGCGTGCGGCGCGACGATCTATGGCGTCGCCGACGAGGCCCGCCTCAACGAGCGCGTGCCGACCTTCTGCTTCAACATCGGCACGCTGTCGCCGCAAATGATCGTCGAGGCGATGGCCGAGATGCAGATCGGCATCCGCGACGGCCATATGTACGCGCCGCGGCTGATGAAGCGCCTCAACCTCAGCATGGACAGCGGCGCCATTCGCGCCTCGCTGGTGCACTACAACACCATCGACGAAGTCCGGCGCTTCGGTGAAGCACTGCGTGCCATCATCGCCCGGCTGCATTGATCGGCGTCGAAATACCCTTGTGCCTGGGTGCTGCGGTCGCGGCCTCAGGCGGCCTTCTTCTTCGCCAGCCTCGCCTTGATGCTGGCGACGTCGGCGCGCGGCGTCGCCGCGAACAGCGTCTTGGTGTAGCTGTGCTTGGGGTCGGCAAAGACCTCGTCGCGCGAACCATATTCGACGGCCTCGCCGTAATACATAACCATCACCTCGTCGGCGATGTAGCGCACCACCGACAGGTCGTGGCTGATGAAGACATAGGTCAGCTTGAACTCGTCCTGGAGGTCGGCGAGCAGATTGAGCACCTGCGCCTGCACCGACAGATCAAGGGCCGAGACCGGTTCGTCAAGCACCAACAGGCTCGGATTGAGCATCAGCGCGCGGGCAATGGCGATGCGCTGGCGCTGGCCGCCCGAGAACATGTGCGGGTAACGGTTGTAATGCTCCGGTCCGAGGCCGACCTTCTTCAGCATCTTCATGGCGAGATCGCGCCGTTCGTCGGCCGGCGTGTCGGTGTTGATGAGCAGCGGCTCGCCCAGCACATCGCCGATCTTCTGGCGCGGATTGAGCGAACCGTAGGGGTTCTGGAAGACGATCTGCACCTTGCGGCGCATCTCCTTCGTCAGCCCATCCTTGGCGATGTCGACCTTGTTGCCGTCGATGAAGAGCTCGCCTGCTGTCGCGGGATCGATCAGGGTGATGATGCGGGCGAGCGTTGACTTGCCGCAGCCGCTTTCGCCGACGATGGCCAGCGTCTTGCCCTTGTCGACGCTGAAGGAAACGCCCTTGACCGCGTGCACCGTGCGTGAGGGACGAAACAGGCCGCCGGCGACATGGTAGTCGCGCACGATGTTCTTGCCTTCGAGAACCGTCACACTCATGGCGCGGCTCCCGTTGCCGGCTGGGTTGCCGCGGCGGGCCCGTCTCCCGCAGCAGAGGGGGCCGGTTCGAACAGCATGTCGGAAATGGTCGGCAACCGGTCGCCGACGGCGTTTTCCGGCAGCGCCGACAGCAGCGCGCGGGTGTAGTTGCTCTTCGGCTGCTCGAACAGCGACAGAACGTCGGCCTCTTCCATCTTGCGGCCCTTGTACTGGACGATGACGCGGTCCGCTGTCTCGGCCACGACGCCCATATTGTGGGTGATCATGATCAGGCCCATGCCGTATTTGGCCTGCAGGCCGACCAAAAGATCGAGGATCTGCTTCTGGATGGTGACGTCGAGCGCGGTCGTCGGCTCGTCGGCGATCAGCAGCTTCGGATTGCAGGCAATGGCGATGGCAATCATGACGCGCTGGCACTGGCCGCCCGACATCTGATGCGGGAACGAGTTCAGCCGCTCTTCCGGATCGGCGATGCCGACCAGCTTCATCAGCTCGATGGCACGGGCCCGGCGCTGGGCGCGGTCCATGCCCATATGGAAGCGCAGCACCTCCTCGATCTGGAAGCCGGCGGTGAAGCACGGATTGAGGCTGGCGATCGGCTCCTGGAAGATCATCGAGATGTCCTTGCCGACGATCTTGCGCCGCTCGGACGGACTGAGCTCAAGCAGGTCGACGCCGTCGAAGGCCATGCGGTCGGCCTTCACTGTCGCCGTGTTCGGCAAAAGCCCCATCACCGCCAGCATCGCCACCGATTTGCCGGAGCCGGATTCGCCGACGATCGCCAGCACCTCGCGCGGCTCGACCGACAGGTCGATGCCTTGCACGGCCAAGAACGGTCCGGCGGCGGTATCGAAGGATACGGTGAGATTCTTGATTTCGAGAAGAGGCATGGTCACGACCTCTTCAGCTTGGGGTCGAAGGCATCGCGCAGGCCATCGCCGATCAAGTTGATGGCAAGCACCGTGATCAGGATGGCAAGGCCGGGGAAGGTCACCACCCATGGCGCGCGCAGGATGAACTCGCGTGCCGTGGCCAGCATCGTGCCCCATTCCGGCGTTGGCGGCTGCGCGCCGACACCAAGGAAGCCGAGAGCCGCGGCCTCGAGAATGGCGTTGGAGAAGGACAGCGTCGCCTGCACGATCAGCGGCGCCATGCAGTTCGGCAAGATCGTCTTCACCATCAGCCTGAGATGACTGGCACCGGCCACCTTGGCGGAGATCACATATTCGCGGTTCTTTTCCGCCATCACCGCCGCGCGGGTGAGCCGCGCGAAATGCGGCTGCAGCACCAGCGCAATCGCCAGCATGGCGTTGAACAGGCCGGGTCCGAGGATCGCCACCAGAACCAGGGCAAGGAGCAGCGACGGGAAGGCCAGAATGACGTCCATGATGCGCATGATCAGCGTATCGACCCAGCCGCGGAAATAGCCGGCGAGCACGCCGAGGATGATGCCGCTCGTCAGCGAAAAAACGACGACCACCAGACCGATGAACAGCGAGAACCGCGCCCCGAAAATCAGCCGCGAAAGCATGTCGCGGCCGACCGCGTCGGTGCCGAGCAGGAACATCGATCTGCCGCCCTCCTGCCAGGCCGGCGGCGTCAGCAGCGCATCGCGAAACTGTTCGTCAGGCGAATGCGGCGCGACCAGCGGCGCGAAAATCGCCACCAGCACCAGGGCCGAGAACACGACCAGGCCGATGACAGCGCCGGTGTTCATCGAGTAGTAATGCCAGAACTCGGTGAAGGCGCGTTGCCGGCCGCCGGGCGGGATGGAGGCGGCGGTGGCTTCTGCCGTGGTTTGGTCGGTCATCTCACTGCACCCGGATACGTGGGTTGATGACGGCGTAGAGCACGTCGACGATCAGGTTCACCGCCATGACGATCAGCGCGATGATCAGCAAGCCGCTCTGGACGACGACATAGTCGCGCTTGGCGATCGCGTCGATCATCCACTTGCCGATACCGGGCCAGGAAAAGATCGTTTCGGTCAGGATGGCGCCCGCCATCAGCGTGCCGACCTGCAGGCCGATGGTGGTCACCACGGGGATCAGCGCATTGCGAAAAGCGTGGAGGCCGATGACGCGACGCGGCGCCAGGCCCTTGGCGCGCGCGGTGCGGACATAGTCCTCGCCCAGCACCTCCAGCATCGCCGACCGCGTCTGGCGCGCTATGACGGCGAGTGGAATCGTCGCCAGCACGATCGCCGGCAGGACCAGATGACTGGCGGCGGACCTGAAAGCGCCGCTCTTGCCGGAGATCAGGCTGTCGATCAGCATGAACCCCGTCGTCGGCTTGAAGAAATACTGAAGGCCGATGCGGCCGGAAACCGGCGTCCAGCCGAGATAGCCGGAGAAGAAGATGATGAGCAGCAGCCCCCACCAGAAGATCGGCATCGAATAGCCGGTCAGCGCAACACCCATTGTCGCCTGGTCGAACCATGATCCGCGCTTGACCGCGGCGAAAATGCCGGCGGGAATGCCGACGAGTACGGCGATGAGCAGCGCGATCGTCGCCAGTTCCAGCGTCGCCGGAAACAGCGCCTGGAATTCACCGAGCACAGGCCGCTTGGTGGCGATCGATATGCCGAAGTCGCCGGTCAGGACCCTGCCGATATACTCCAGATACTGGACGACATAAGGCCGGTTGTAGCCAAACCGCTCGACAAGCTCGGCGTAGCGTTCGGGGCTGACGCCGCGCTCGCCGGCCAGGGCCATGATCGGGTCGCCCGGCAGAAGCCGGACGAAAGCGAACGCCGCCAGCGATATGCCGAACACGGTCGGGATGATCAAGGCGAGCTTGTGAAGGAGATAGCGGAGCATCTTACTTCATAGAACGGCGGCGCCGGAAGTCCAGCGCCGCCGTCCAATTCTCAGGAGTTATTCGGTGACGTCGACGCCGTCAAACCGATGAATGCCGAGCGGATCCATGACGAAGCCCGAAACCTTCTTGTTCATCGGCATGAAGACCTTGGAATGGGCGATGGTCAGCCACGGGGCCTCACGCTTGAACACAACCTGAGCTTCCTCGTAGATCTTGGTGCGCTCGGCGACATCAGTGGTTGCCTTGCCCTTCTGCAGCAAAGCCTCGAACTCCTGGTTGCACCAGATCGCATAGTTGGACTGGCCGATGGCATCGCAGCCGAGCAGGAACAGGAAGTTGTCCGGATCGCCATTGTCGCCGGTCCAGCCGAGCTGGAAGGCGCCGTCACGATCCTTCTGCTTGCCGCGTTCGCGATACTCGGTCCATTCGTAGCTGACGATCTCGGCCTTCACGCCGATCTTGGCGTAGTCGGCCTGGATCAGTTCCGCGACCCTTTTGGCGTTCGGATTGTACGGGCGGCTGACCGGCATTGCCCAGATCTTCATCGACAGGTCCGTGACGCCGGCATCAGTCAGCATCTTTTTGGCCGCGTCGGGATCGTACGGATCGTCCTTGATGTCCTTGTTGTAGGACCACATTGTCGGCGGGATCGGGTTTATGGCCGCCTGGCCAGCGCCTTGATAGACCGCATCGAGAATGGCCTGCTTGTTGACGGCCATGTTGAGCGCCTTGCGGACCTCGACTTTGTCGAACGGCGCCTGCGTCGTGTTGTAGGCCATGTAGCCGATGTTCAGGCCTTCCTGCTCGTCGACCTTGAGGTTTGGGTCAGCCTGCAGGCCGGCGATGTCGGCCGGCGCAGGGTACGACATGATATCGCACTCGCCTGCCTTCAGCTTCTGCGCGCGCACTGCCGGATCGGTCGTGATGGCGAAGATCAGATCGT
Source organism: Mesorhizobium sp. M1322 (assembly GCF_040318085.1). Lineage (NCBI taxonomy): Bacteria > Pseudomonadati > Pseudomonadota > Alphaproteobacteria > Hyphomicrobiales > Phyllobacteriaceae > Mesorhizobium > Mesorhizobium sp. M1322. Next base: position 15,855 of record NZ_JAMYLP010000040.1, on the reverse strand, counting down.
CGATTTTCTGGCGGCCGCCATAGTAGCCGTCCCATGCCGCATAGCGGATGACCGCATCGACCTGGTAGTCGACGAACTGGAACGGACCGGTGCCGATTGGCTTCTGGGTGAATTGCTGCCGGGTGCCAGCCTTGTCGAGCTGATCGGCATATTCCTTGGAGACGATCGAGGCGAAATCCATGCCGAGGTCCGGAAGGAAAGCGACTTCAGGCTTGTTCAGCACGAATTTCACCGTCAGGTCGTCGACCTTGACGATTTCCTTGAGAAGATCCGGGAAGCCCATGCCGGCAAAATATTCCCAGCCGGTGCCTGCCAGATAATCGAACCACGGGTTTTCCTTCTTCCACTGGCGTTCGAAAGAGAAGATCACGTCGTCGGCGTTGAGATCGCGGGTCGGCGTGAAATAGTCGGTGGTCTGGAACTTCACGCCCGGCCGAAGCTTGAACGTGTATTCGAGACCATCGTCGGAAACCGTCCAGCTCTCGGCGAGGCCGGGTGTGATGGTGGTCTTGCCGTGTTCGAACTCGACCAGGCGCGAATAGATGGTGCGCGACGACGCATCGAAGTCGTTGCCACCGCTCCACGGCGACGGGTCGAAGCCGGCCGGCGACGCCTCCGAGCAGTAGACCAGCTGTTTCGCATTGGCCATGCCGCCGAGGACGCTTGCGGCCAGCAACGCGGCCGCAAAAGTCAGTTTCTTTTTCATGGAGGACTCCCTGATGTTCTTCCAAGCCCCTCTATCAGGCTCGCGAAGCGCGCATATAAGCACCGTTTTTCCGGCTTTGGAACACCCCGTTTGCCTACCCCACGGGAAGCAGAATTTAATTCTGCATACCCGCCAAAAAAGAGAAGGAAATGTTAATTTCTGCCGATCACGGTATTATTGCCGACTGCATTTTTTTATTGATCTTCAACCCGGCGTTGGTGAGGAACCACGACCATCGGCTTGTCATTGGCACGGAAGATTTCTTTCCCGTCTTGCCGCAGGGTCAGACTTGCACGGCTGCCGATAGTCGCAATACATAGATGGCAGGCTGGATTTCCTGGGTGCCGGCAGCAGCGGAGGACGTCTCTTGTCATTCGGAGGCAACGCGGCAGGCAAGCAGAGACAATAAGAACAACCGAGGGAGGGACAGGTGGCAAAAGCACCAAGGACAACGGCCCCAGCGAAAGCGAAGGCCAAAACTGCCGCAAAACCAGCCAGCTCCGACAAGCCAAAGGCGCCAATGGCCAAAGCCGTTGCCAAGCCGAAAGCGGCCCCGACATCGGCTACATCGGCGTCGAAGCCGGGTCCGGCCAAGAGATTGCCGAAAGCGGTTGGCGCCGGATCGCCTGAAAAGCCTTGGCTCAAGAGCTATCCGAAGGTCGTTCCTGCCGAGATCGGCGCCCTGCCCTTCGGCTCCATCGGCGATCTGCTCGCCGACGTCTGCAAGCAGTATGCCAGCCGGCCCGCCTTCACCTGCATGGGCAAGACCATCACCTATGCAGAAGTCGAGCGGCAATCGGCCGCCTTCGGCGCTTATCTGCAGTCGACGGGACTGCCGAAAGGCGCACGCGTCGCGCTGATGATGCCGAACGTGCTGCAATATCCGGTGGCGATGATGGCAGTGCTGCGTGCCGGCTATACCGTGGTCAACATCAACCCGCTCTACACGCCGCGCGAGCTGGAACATCAGCTCAAGGATTCCGGCGCTCAAGCCATCGTCATTCTCGAGAATTTCGCCAACACCTTGCAGGCGGTGATCGCCAGGACGGTGGTCAAGCATGTCGTGGTCGCGGCGATGGGCGACATGCTTGGGGGCCTGAAAGGAACGATCGTCAATCTCGTCGTGCGCCGCGTGAAGAAGATGGTGCCGGCCTGGTCGCTGCCGGGCCGTGTAAAGTTCAACGCCGCGTTGAAAGCAGGCGCCGGCATGAATTTCAAGCCGGTGAAGGTCGCTGCCGACGATGTCGCTTTCCTGCAATATACCGGCGGCACCACCGGCATCTCAAAGGGCGCGGTGCTGCTGCACCGCAACGTGCTGGCCAACGTGGCGCAGAACGCGCTGTGGATCGAGGATGCCTTCACGGTCAAGCCGAAACCGGCGCATCTCAACTTCATCTGCGCGTTGCCGCTCTATCATATCTTCGCGCTGACGGTGAACGCACTGATGGGCATGCAGCTGGGCGGCCAGAACATACTCATTCCCAATCCGCGCGACATTCCCGGCTTCGTCAAGCAACTCGGCAAATACCCGATCCACATCTTTCCAGGCCTCAACACGCTGTTCAACGCGCTGCTCAACAATGAGGATTTCCGCAAGCTGGACTTCAAGCCGCTGATCCTGACGCTGGGTGGCGGCATGGCGGTGCAGAAGGGTGTCGCCGAACGCTGGAAGGCGTTGACCGGCTGCCCGGTCACCGAGGGTTACGGGCTTTCGGAAACCTCGCCGGTGGCCACCGCCAACACATTCAGCAATGGCAATTTCACCGGCACGATCGGCCTGCCGCTGCCCTCGACCGAGATCGCCATCCGCGACGACGACGGCAACGATTTGCCGCTCGGAGAAGTCGGCGAGATCTGCATACGCGGACCGCAAGTGATGGCCGGCTACTGGAACCGGCCGGACGAGACCGCCAAGGTGATGACCAAGGATGGTTTCTTCAAGTCGGGCGACATGGGCTTCATGGACGAGCGCGGCTACACCAAGATCGTCGATCGCAAGAAGGACATGATCCTTGTGTCCGGCTTCAACGTCTATCCGAACGAACTTGAGGAAGTCGTGGCCCTGCATCCGGGCGTGCTCGAAGTGGCGGCGATCGGTGTGCCGGACGAGCATTCAGGCGAAGTGCCGAAGCTGTTCGTCGTCAAGAAGGACCCATTGCTGACCGCTGAGGTGCTGACTGTCTATTGCCGCGAGAACCTGACCGGCTACAAGCGGCCAAAATACATCGAGTTTCGGACCGAACTGCCGAAGACGCCGGTGGGCAAGATCCTGCGGCGGGCGTTACGGGGATAGGTATAATTTGGGCGATTGCCTTACTGTCGATGACACGGCGGACACGCTTTCCCGTCCCGATCCGCTGACATTCATCAAGGCGAACATGCGTATCGCCCCTGTTTCCGCGCTTCCCGAAATCCGGCTTTATGCTGCCCATCCAGCGAGCGGCCTGTGGCGGCTCACACACCCACAAGGACGAGCAGCCGAGCCGGAAGAAGAAGGAACCGAAGCTGACGAGGACGGGCCTGAGCCGCAGCCACCTTACTGGGCCTATGCCTGGGCCGGCGGCGCGGTGCTTGCCCGCTACATTCTCGATCGGCCGGCGACCGTGGCCGGGCTTCGCGTGCTCGACCTCGGCGCCGGGTCGGGCCTCGTCGGCATCGCCGCGGCAAAGGCCGGAGCGAGCGAAGTGATCGCGTCCGAGATCGACCGCAACGGCGTCGCCGCGCTCGGTCTCAATGCGGCAGCGAACGGCGTCGCAATCACGGTCGTCGGCAAGGACATCACCGCTGGTCCGCCGCCGCCGGTGGATGTCGTGGTGGCCGGCGACTTGTTTTACGGACAAGATCTCGCCGACCGGGTCATCCCATTCCTCGATCGCTGCCTGGCCGCCGGCATCAATGTGCTGATCGGCGACCCAGGCCGGGCCTACCTGCCCCGCTCGCGGCTTCGGCTGCTGGCCGAATACCGCGTGCCCGATGTCGGCGAAGCAAAAGGCGCGGCGATGAAGCCGAGCGGTGTCTTCTCGTTCGAGCCGGAGTAGCCCTGCGAGCTCAGAGCGTCTCCTTGACTCTTGCCGAAAGAAAGTCGGGCAGATCGGCAACCGAATCCAGAATGACATCGGCGATCTGCGACAGCGATTCCCGCGTGCCGGTGCCGGAGAGCACGCCGATCGCCAAACCGCAGCCGCCGGCCCGCGCCATCTCCAGATCGTGGCGATTGTCACCGACCACGGCGATCGCGGCCGGCCTCAGGCCGGTCAGGTCCGAGAAGGCGAGGATCGTATCCGGCGCCGGTTTGGGATTGGCCACCGCGTCGTAACCATAGGCGGCGTCGAACAGCTGAGCGACGCCCAGCGTCAGCAATGTCTTTTCCGCGCCAGTGGTCGAATCGTTGGTGGCAACGCCGAGCCGGTAGGATTTCCTGTGAAGAACGCCAAGCGTCTCGACGATGCCCGGCAGCGCCACCGCCATCGCCGAGCCCTGCATGGAGGTGATCTCGTTGAAGCGGGCGACGGCGAGCATCTGGTCTTCGTCGGACAGGCGCGGAAACCAAAGCTCGACGACATCCATGTTGGTGCCGGAGGCAAAGATGGAGTCGGGCTTGAAGCGTTTGGTGGCGAAATCGTAGCCCGCCGCGGCAAGCAGCCTGTCGGCCTTCCAGCGGTCGCCCTCCGATGCATCCATCGCCATGAAATCGGCAACGCCGAGCCAGGTTGCGTTGAAGTCGACAAGCGTGCCGTCCTTGTCGAACAATATTCCCTTGATCTCGGCCAAGCCGCTTACTCCGATCCGCGCAATCGGTGGATGTGTCCCACTAGTCCGGCGGTCGAAGCGTCCCGCTTTGCGGCATTCTCCTTGCCTTCCACGACAGGCAGCAGGCCGGTCGCCAGTTCCTTGCCGAGCTCGACGCCCCATTGGTCGAAGGAATTGATGTTGAAGAGCGTGCCTTCGACGAACACGCGGTGCTCATAGAGAGCGATCAGCCGTCCGAACGTATGCGGATCGAGTTGTCTGTAAAGGATCGTCACCGAGGGCCGGTTGCCGGAGAAGACGCGGTGCGGGGCGATCCTGTCGACCTCGGCGGGCGCCATGCCCTTTGCCAGCATCTGCGCGCGCGCTTCCTCCAGCGTGCGGCCCTTCATGAAGGCCTCCGACTGCGCCAGGCAGTTGGCGAGCAGCAGATCGTGGTGATGCTTGAGATCCGGCTCATGGCCGATGGCCGCGGCGAGGAATTCGACCGGAATGAAATCGGTGCCCTGGTGCAGCAGCTGGAAGAAGGCGTGCTGGCCATTGGTGCCGGGCTCACCCCAGACCAGCGGGCCGGTCGGCGTCGTCACAGCGCCGCCGTCGAGGGTGACGCTCTTGCCGTTCGATTCCATGTCGAGCTGCTGCAGATAAGCCGGCAGCCTGGACAGGCGCTGGTCGTAGGGAATGACGGCGCGGGCCGGGTATTTGCAGATCACCCGATGCCACCAGCCGATCAAGCCCATCAGCGCCGGCAGGTTACTGGCCAGCGGCGCCGACTGGAAATGTTCGTCCATCGCATGCGCGCCATCGAGAAAAGCGCGAAAATTCTTCGGGCCGACGGCGATCATCACCGGCAGACCGATCGCGCCCCACACCGAATAGCGTCCACCGACCCAGTCCCAGAAGCCGAAGACGCGGTCGGACGCGATGCCGAATTTGGCCACCAGGTCCAGTGCCGTCGAGACGGCAGCGAAATGCTTGCCGACCGCTTCCTTGCCGAGCGCCTTCTGCACCCAGTCGCGCGCCGTTTCGGCATTGGTCATCGTCTCGACGGTGGTGAAGGTCTTCGAAGCGATGATGAACAGCGTGGTTTCGGCGGAAAGGCCCTTCAGCGTGTCGTGGATATGGGCGCCGTCGATGTTGGACACGTAATGCGTGCGCGGCCCATCGTGATAGGGCGCCAGCGCCAGCGTTGCCATGGCCGGGCCAAGGTCGGAGCCGCCGATGCCGATGTTGACGATGTCGGTGATTTTCTTGCCGGTGGCGCCGGCCGCCTTGCCGGAGCGCACGGCATCGGCGAAGGCGCCCATCGCGTCGAGCACGGCGACGACTTCCGCCTTCACGTCCTGGCCGTCGAGCACGATGCCCTTGCCGTTCAGGTTGCGCAGCGCGGTGTGCAGCACGGCGCGGCCTTCGGTGACATTGATCTTCTTGCCCGAGAACATCGCGGAGCGCCGGCCTTCGAGATCGGCGGCTCCGGCCAGCTTCTCAAGCAGATCCATCGTCTGCGCATCGACCGCACATTTCGACCAGTCGAGCAGCAGGTCGCCGTCGGTGGCGGAGAATTTTTCGAAGCGCTGCGGATCAGCAGCGAAAGCCTCGCGCATGCTGCCTGATTTGGCCGCACGGTGAGCGCGCAGGGCGTCGAGCTGTTTTTGAAAGGACGATTGATCCACTGGCTTGCTCCGAAGTCTTTGATGCCAACATAACAGACCGGATGTTTCCGGCGCGTGTCGTCGCGGCAAACTATCTAGCCGAAATCCGCTGGTTTCAATGGGCAGCGATGACGCACTGCGTCACGCAGCGATGACGCGTTGCGTCACGCCAGGGATAACGCACTGCGTCACGCAGCGCTGACGCGTTGCGTCACGCCGGGGATGCCGCAGCGCAGCGAAGGATCACTGGCGTAAATCCCAACGATCAGAAAAATTGATTGGCGCAACGCCTTGTGCCACCGGTACATTCGACTGGTCCAGCCAAATGAAAAAGGCTGGCCATCGAGGAACATTTCCCATGCCACAGCGAAACGACACGGCCATATGGTCCGGCCTGTTCCGGATTTCGGCGGACTCCGGCCAGACCCTGCAGGCGCAGATCCGTCAAGCGATCGTCGCCGCCATCCTCGACCGGCAGATCGCCGCTTCGATGCCGCTTCCGTCCTGCCGAATCCTGGCCGAGAAACTCGGCGTGGCGCGCGGCACCGTAGTGCTGGCCTTCCAGCAGCTCGTCGACCAGGGTTTCCTGGTGGCGCGCGAACGGCGCGGCCATTTCGTCAATCCCGACGTGCTGGCGACCCCGGCGAGGCCGCATCAGAAGGCGCCCGACCAGGCCAACGAGATCGACTGGAAGGCGCGCCGGCAGATCGCGGCCAGCGACATGCCGCCGCCGGCCAAGCACGACAACTGGATCAAGTCGTCCTACCCCTTCGTCTATGGCCAGTTCGATCCGGCACTATTCCCAACCGCCGAGTGGCGCGAGTGCAACCGCATGGCGCTCGCCGTGCTCGAGATCCGCAACTGGGCGTCCGACATGGTCGACCGCGACGATCCGCTTTTGATCGAGCAGATCCAGGCGCGGCTATTGCCGCGGCGCGGCATCTTCGCCAATCCCGACGAGATCATCGTCACGCTTGGCGCGCAAAACGCGCTCTACATGCTGGCGACGCTGCTGATGACCAAGGGCTCCAAAGTGGCCATGGAAGACCCCGGCTATCCCGACGCACGCTCGATCTTCCGGCTGGCTGGCGCCGACGTCACACCGGTCCCGGTCGACCACTCCGGCATCGTAACCGCTTCTATTCCCAATGATTCCGGCTTCGTCTTCGTGACGCCTAGCCACCATTGCCCGACCATGGTGCCACTGTCGGCGGAGCGCCGGCAGGACCTGCTGGCGCGCGCCAACCGCCACAACCAGATCATCATCGAGGACGGCTATGACAGCCAGCTTCTGGACGAGGCGCCGCAACAGGCGCTGAAGAGCCTCGACCGTTCCGGCCGGGTCATCTATGTCGGCTCGATGTCGAAGACGCTGGCTCCCGGTCTGCGGCTCGGCTACATCGTCGCCTCGGCCGGGCTGATCTCCGAGCTTCGCGCGCTGCGCCGGTTCATGCTGCGTCATCCGCCGGCCAACAACCAGCGCGCGGTCGCGCTGTTCCTATCGCTTGGCCACCACGAGGCGCTGGTGCGGCGGCTGTCGAGCGCTTTCGACGAACGGCGCAAGCGTCTGATCCATGCGATTTCCGCCTTCCTGCCGGAGTGGCGCTCGACCGATTCCGCCGGCGGCGCGTCGCTCTGGCTCGAAGGGCCGCGCGGCACCGATTCGCGTGGCCTGGCAGAGGCCGCCGCCTCGCGCAGCGTCATCATCGAGCCTGGCGACCGCTTCTTCGACCGCACCGAAAAGCCGTCGCGCTTCATGCGACTGGGCATCTCCTCGATCGCGCTGCAGCACATCGAGCCCGGCATCCGCGAACTGGCGACGGCGGCCGGGCGCAGGCCGGCGGCGGCTTGATGGCTCGTCCCGACCGGGACCGGCCATCGTTCTTTAGCGCTCTGGCATATGCGACGGGACCGTCTGGCTCATAGGCTGTGCCAATGCCGACGGCATAGTTCGAGGCATAAGGGGACGAAGCAGGCCGATGGTGGACCAACCGCCGCCGCCAGCTTCAGCTAAAGGTGGAGTGCCTCCATGTCAGTGGCTGTTGAGAAGCCGGATATGCCCTCGGACCAACGTTCGCGGCGTTCCGGCGGGCGCGAAGCGCGCCGCGCCATGCGGGCGGCGCCACTTCCCGACGATATCAAGCCGGTGCGCGCCGGCCTCGAAGGCGGAAGCTACGGGCCACTCAGCGAGAACGACCGCGAGCGCATCCACGAAGCGGTGCTGACGCTGCTTGAAACGGTCGGCTTCGCCAATGCCATCCCATCCTGCATCGAGGCGTTGACCAAGGCCGGCGCCACTCTCGGCGAGGACGGGCGAATTCGCTTTCCCCGCGCGCTTGTCCTCGACACCATCAAGAAGGCCGCGCGCCACTTCACCCTGCATGGCCAGGATCCCAAGCACGACATGCTGATCCAGGGCAAGCGCGTGCATTACGGCACGGCGGGTGCCGCGGTGCATCTGGTCGACGTCGAGAAGCGCGAGTATCGCGAGTCGCTGCTACAGGACATCTATGACGCTGCCCGCATCGTCGAAGGGCTCGATAACATCCACTTCTTCCAGCGGCCGATGGTGCCGCGCGACATTCCCGATCCGCTCGACATGGATTTCAACACGCTCTACGCCTGCGTGATGGGCACGTCGAAGCATGTCGGCACGTCCTTCACGGTGCGCGAGAACGTCAAGCCGGCGCTCGACATGCTCTATGCGATTGCCGGCGGCGAAGAGAATTTTCGCGCTCGGCCTTTCGTATCCAATTCGAACTGTTTTGTCGTACCGCCGATGAAGTTTGCCGAGGACGCCTGCGGCGTGCTCGAGGCCTGCGTCGAAGGCGGCATTCCGATCCTGCTGCTGTCCGCCGGCCAGGCAGGCGCCACGGCGCCGGCGGCGATTGCCGGTGCGGTGGTGCAAGCGGTGGCCGAGGTGCTCGCCGGCCTCGTCTACGTCAACGCCATCAAACCCGGACATCCGGCGATCTTCGGCACGTGGCCGTTCGTCTCGGACCTCAGGACCGGCGCCATGTCCGGCGGCTCGGCCGAGCAAGCGGTGCTGACCGCTGCCTGCGCCCAGATGGCGCAATTCTACGACCTGCCGGGTGGTTCGGCCGCCGGCATGACGGATTCGAAACTGCCCGATATTCAGTCCGGCTACGAAAAGGGCATCACCGATGTGATGGCCGGTCTTGCCGGTCTCAACCTCGTCTACGAATCGGCCGGGATGCACGCCTCGCTGCTCGGCTTCTGCCTGGAAAGCCTGATCATCGACAATGACATGCTCGGCCATTGCCTGCGCTGCGTACGTGGCATCGAGGTGACCGATGAGTCGCTGTCGATAGACACCATCGCCGACGTCTGCCTGAAGGGGCCGGGTCACTATCTCGGCAACGAGCAGACGCTGCGGCTGATGCAGACCGAATATTTCTATCCGGCCGTCGGCGACCGCTTTTCGCCGAAGGAGTGGAACGAAAAAGGCAGGCCCGACATCTTGCAGCGGGCAATCATCGAGAAGAAACGCATCCTCGCCGAGCGCTTCCCGCGCCACGTACCAAAGCTGCTCGACGACAAGTTGCGCGCCCGCTTCGGCAACCTGATCCATTTGCCGCGCAGCGGCATGGGCGGCTGAGGACGCTTCTCGTCAAAACGGTCAGAGCCTAATCCATCCCGACAAAATCGGTATGGGGCTCTACCTTTCTGTTTGACCATGATCTTTTCCGAAAAACGGGTTCCACTTTTCGGGATCATGGTCTTAGTCGGCGCTCAAACCGTAGCGCTCGACGACCTCGCCACTGATCAGCTTGGCATGCAGCGCCATCAGAATGATTTGCGCATCGAAGCTGTCGCCGGCCTCAAGGGCTGCCTTGAGCCGGCGCTCCGCATCCAGCCTATGTTGAAGGCCGTTGGATTGCTCGAACGCCTGCGGCCCGACAATACAATAGCCAAAAAGCTGCGCCACCGGTGGGTAGGCTTGTGGTGGCGGCTCGTCCGGCCAGTGGTCCTTCATCAGATTGACGATGGTGAGCTTTGCTCCCTCCGGCACAAGGGCGGGATGAAGGTCGACGCCGCGTAACGCTGCGTCGAGTTGCCTGAGATCGCCTGAACGGCCGAACATTCCGAGGAAGCCTAGGGAAGAGCGTCGTCTCGCCATGATGTTCCTATCCAAATGCCCGAAACCGCAGCGAAGCGCTGGCCGCACGCGGCCGCTATCCGCCCGCTGCCAGCAACAAAACACCAGCTAGGGCCGATCCCGCAAGCGTCGGCAGCATGCCGATCTTCAGCTTCAGGATGGCGATCATGGCAGCACACGACAGCAGCGCCGCACCCCAGTCGATCGATGAGAGCACCGGCACGTCCATTCCAAGCCCGATGTTGCGCACCTCGCCGAAAATGACGTGCAAGCCGAACCACAGAGCGAGATTCATGATGACGCCGACGACGGCGGCGGTGATCGCGGTCAGCGCCGCCGACAGTGCCTTGTTGCCGCGCAGGGCTTCGATGTAGGGCGCACCGAGGAATATCCAGAAGAAGCAAGGCGTGAACGTGGCCCACAGGGTGAGCATCGCCCCAAGCGATCCGGCAAGCAGTGGGTTCAAGGCTCCGGGCTGGCGGAACGCGGCCAGAAAGCCGACGAACTGCAGGACCAGAATGAGCGGACCGGGCGTGGTTTCGGCAAGACCGAGGCCATCGACCATTTCACCGGGTGCAAGCCAGCCGAAGGACTCGACCGCTGCCTGCGCGACATAGGCAAGGACCGCGTAGGCGCCGCCGAAGGTGACGACCGCCATGACGCTGAAGAAGCCACCGATCTCAGTCCATACACTGGCGGATCCGGTGAACGCCCAGATCAGAAGCACAGGCCCGAGCCAGATCGGCAGCCAGATCGCAATGGTGCGCGGCGCATGCCACCGCGTCGGCCTGGTGTGGGCCAGCTCGCCGCGCTCGAACATCAGGTCGACCGCCCCTTTGATGTCGGGAGCATCGCCCTTGCCGTGCGAAGCGCCGGAAAAAAGGCCCGGCGCAACGCGGTTTCCAATCCAGCCCGCCAGGCCCGCAAGCAGGATGATGAGCGGAAACGGCACGTTCAATGCATAGATAGCGATGAAGGCGGCGAGCGCGATCGACACCATGACTCGATTCTTGAGGGCACGTCGTCCGATCCGGATCATCGCCTCGATCACGATGGCGAGCACGGCCGCCTTCACCCCGAAAAACAGCGCCTCGACGAGGGGAGCGTCGCCATACAGCGCATAGAGGATGCTCAAGGTGAGCATCACAAGCGCGCCCGGCGCGACGAACAGGATGCCGGCGACCAGGCCGCCGATCGTCCGGTGCAGCAGCCAGCCGATATAGATGGCGAGTTGCTGGGCTTCAGGGCCGGGCAGCAGCATGCAGTAGTTCAACGCATGCAGGAAACGTTGCTCGCCGATCCAACGCCGTTCCTCGACCAATTCCCTGTGCATGAGCGCGATCTGCCCGGCCGGCCCGCCGAAGCTGAGCAGGCCGATTTTCGCCCAGAGCTTCACGCCTTCGCGGAAGCTTGGCGCAGCCGGCGCTTCGACGATCTCGGCCGTTTTGTCGGAAGCCCCCGTTTCGCTCATGATGGCTTGCTCGCGCTCGGCCAGTTGTGCGTCTCCTCGGTGGCGTCGCGGCACCATCGGAAAAAGGCATCGTAGAGCAGTATGCCTGCCTCCAGCTGTTCCAGATCATCGCGAAACATCCGCGACAGGCCGAGCGAGGCGGCCAAGAACCCGGCTGCCTGGGGAACCAAGTCGAGGCGTGCGGTATCGGCTGCGCGCACGATCATGGCGAGGCGATCGAGCGCCTCGGATTCGAGCCCGAACTCTTCGATCATCGTGTCGAAGGTGCAGCGCTCGCCCCGGTGAGTCCAGAACACATTGTCGATGTCGAAAGGCACGGCCTGAAAGCGATCCGCGACGGCCGACACTTCGGCCGCCTCGACAAAGAGGAAGACCGCGCTCGGATCGATGAAGCGCCTGATAAGCCAGGGGCAGGCGATGCGATCGACCTTTGGGCGGGTCCGCGTCACCCACACGGTGCGGCCTTTTCCATCGCGGGGCGGCAACTTGCCGGCGTGGATCAGAGGCCCCTTGGCATCGCGCCAGGCCTCAAACCCGCCTTCTAGGGATTCGGCACTGACCCCCTCATGCCGCAGCCATGCGGCCACGCCTTGCGAGAGCTTCTGCCCTTTTTGACAGACGACCGCCACTCGGCTGCCGGCGAATTCGGATGCCCAGGTCGGGACGGTTTTGAAATCACGCGGGCTTGAGGCCGGCAGCAGGCGCGGATCGGCATTGTAATCATCTTCGATGCGAACATCGATGATCGCGGGCGCGCCCGGCAGACCAGTCAGCCGGGAAAGTTGCGATACGGTGATAGCGGTTGTCGACGGCATGGCGTCCACCTCCTTGAAAGAGAAGCTTGGACGCGAACGTTGGGCTGACGCCTCACGGGGTCGTCGCGATGCACCCCTTGCCATGATCGTGGATTTGTAACGCCCGCTTGTCAAGCGCCATGCCTGGAGCAAAGGATGCTCTGGCTCCGGCGGCCGGTTTGGCGGAGCCAGAACACGCCTGGGAGGAAAACCATGAAAAAGACCTATCACGGCAGCTGCCATTGCGGTGCGGTGCGTTTCGAAGCCGATATCGACTTCGCCGAGGGTATCCGCAAATGCAATTGCAGCTTCTGCTGGAAACTCGGCTACCGGAAGTCCTTCGCAGCCTATGAGGCCGTGCGGGTGACGGAGGGCCGCGAGCGAATGCGGGAATACAAGGCGACGCCGTCAAACTGGCCGGAAGGCGACATCAACCACTATATGTGCCCGAACTGCGGCGCGAATTTTCTCTCGCGCGGCTATCTTGACTTCATGGGCGGGAACTTCTGGGCGGTGAACGTCGCCTGCCTCGACGACGTCACCGAAGAGGAACTCGCCGCAGCACCGATCGTCTACGAGGATGGCAAGCGCGACAGGCAGGACCGAGCGCCTGACATCACCGGCTATCTCTGAGCGACGGGGCAAACAAGCCAGGGCAGAAATGTCGCCTTAGGACGGCGGCTTGATCGGGTCAAGCCGCCGGTTGCTGAAAGCACCACTACCCGGCGTTCAGTGATTGTCCCGCGGCACGCCGCTGGTGTGCGCCACATCCTGGTATTTCACCGCCGGCTTCAGCACCATTCCTTCGGAAAACTGGTCGACCATGCCGCGCTGGATCTCCTGCCACGGCGTCTGGTGCTTGGGGAAGCGATAGCCGCCATTGTTCTGCAACTCGGCGCGACGGCGCGTGATCTCGTCGTCGGTGACGAGAATGTCGGCGGTGCCCTTGCGCAGGTCGATGCGGACGCGGTCGCCGGTCTTCAACAGCGCCAGCCCGCCGCCTATGGCGGCTTCGGGCGAGGCGTTGAGGATCGACGGCGAGCCCGACGTGCCCGACTGGCGGCCGTCGCCGATGCAGGCCAGCGCATGGATGCCCTTCTTGATGAGATGGGCCGGCGGCTGCATGTTGACGACCTCGGCGCCACCCGGATAACCGATCGGGCCGGCGCCGCGCATGAACAGGATCGTGTGCTCGTCGATGCCTTGCGCCGGATCGTCGATGCGGGCGTGGTAGTCCTCTGGCCCGTCGAAGACCATGGCGTTGCCTTCGAAGGCCTCGGGGTCCTTCGGGTTCGACAGATAGCGTTCGCGGAATTCGGGCGAGATACCGCTGGTCTTCATGATCGCCGAATCGAACAGATTACCCCTAAGATTGATGAAGCCGGCATTGGCTTTCAGGGGCTCGGCGACGGTTCGGATGACGTCGAGATTCTCATTGACGGCCCCATTGCAGTTGTCGCCGATCGTCTTGCCGTTGACGGTCATGGCGTCGGGATGAGGCAACAGCCCGGCCTTCATCAGTTCGGCCACCACTGCGGGCACGCCACCGGCATGATGATAATCCTCGCCGAGATATTCGCCCGACGGCTGCAGGTTGACGATGAGCGGTATCTCGAGGCCGACCTTCTGCCAGTCGTCATTGTCGAGCGGTACGCCAAGATGGCGGGCGATGGCGTTGAGATGGATCGGCGCGTTGGTCGAGCCGCCGATGGCTGAGTTGACAACGATGGCGTTCTCAAAGGCCTGCCGGGTCATAACGTCGGAGGGCTTCAGGTCCTCATGCACCATGTCGACGATGCGTTTTCCCGTCTCATAGGCGATCTGGCCGCGCTCGCGATAGGGAGCGGGAATCGCGGCCGAGCCAGGCAGCTGCATGCCGAGCGCCTCGGCCAGGGAATTCATGGTGGTGGCGGTGCCCATGGTGTTGCAATAGCCGGTGGACGGCGCCGAGGAGGCGACGATGTCCATGAACTCGTCATAGCCGATTTCGCCGGCCGACAGGCGCTGGCGCGATTCCCAAACGATGGTGCCGGAGCCGGTGCGCTTGCCCTTGTGCCAGCCGTTGAGCATCGGGCCGACCGACAGCGCGATGGCCGGAATGTTGACGGTGGCCGCTGCCATCAGCAGGGCCGGCGTCGTCTTGTCGCAGCCAATGGTGAGCACGACGCCGTCGAGCGGGTAGCCGTAGAGCACCTCGACCAGGCCGAGATAGGCAAGGTTGCGGTCGAGTGCCGCGGTCGGGCGTTTGCCCGTCTCCTGGATCGGGTGGCACGGGAACTCGAAAGGGATGCCGCCCATCGAGACGATGCCCTCGCGCACGCGCTTGGCCAACTCGATATGATGGCGGTTGCAGGGCGACAGATCCGAGCCGGTCTGGGCGATACCGATCAGCGGCTTGCCCGACATCAGCTCGGCACGCGTCAGCCCGTAATTCAGGTAGCGCTCAAGGTAAAGCGCCGTCATTCCCGGATTGTCGGGATTGTCGAACCACTCCTGCGAGCGAAATTTCTTTTTTTGCGTGGGGGCGCCGGCCATCATGGTCTCCGTATTTGTATGACAAATCGATATGACAACGCGCAAGAGCAGGCAAGAGGCACGCGCCATCCGATTCCCGACTTTGGTGCGATAGACATGCGTCTACCCCCAAGCTAGACGGGATCGGGGTTTGTCAATTTTGTATCCGGGAGATTTTGATGGCTTTGGTGATCGAAGGCGAGGAACGCATCGCCGCACCCCTGCAAAAGGTGTGGGAAGCGCTGAACGACCCCGACGTTCTGAGGCAGACCATTCCGGGCTGCCAGAGCCTCGAAAAGAAGTCGGACACTGAGATGGGGGCGACTGTGGTGGTCAAGATCGGCCCGATCAAGGCGTCGTTCAACGGCGAGGTGACGCTCAGGAACCTCAACCCGCCGCATTCCTACACCATCCAGGGCGAGGGCAAGGGCGGCATCGCCGGCTTCGCCAAGGGCGGCGCCGATGTGACGCTGACGGCCGATGGACCGGAGGCGACGATCCTCAGATATGCGGCCAAGGCTGATGTCGGCGGAAAGATCGCCCAGCTCGGCAGCCGGCTGATCGAATCGACATCGAAGAAACTGGCCGGACAGTTTTTTTCGAGTTTTGGCGAGAAGGTGGGCGGCTCCCCTCCCCCTTGAGGGGAGCGTGGCCCGTAGGGCCGGGTGGGGTCAGTGGCAACGCGCTCCGACATTTCTTTCGTAAGAGGTTGAGGCAGCTGAGGCGACCCTCCCGGCCCCCCGCGCCGGGGGCCCCCACCCGCCACGGGGGCGGGGAATCCCCCGCACCACCAACACGACGACCCGCCGCGGGGGGCCCCCCCCGGGGGTGTGGTGCGCCCGGCCCCCCCC
>NZ_JAMYLP010000039.1:0-50487 GCF_040318085.1 Mesorhizobium sp. M1322 | reverse complement strand
CAGATACAATTGGCATCGTCCACACGGCAGCCTAAAGTCCAAACCACCCATCAGTCGCCTCGATATAACCCTGGACAACCTGTTGAGGCTCCACAACTAGTCCTCGATCTTGACAACATGGTCGCGGAAGAAAGCCGCCGCACCGGCCTCGTCGATCTCGCCGGCTGCAACGCCCATGACGAATTCGTAGACCGTGCCGTTGTCCGCCGTCAGCGTATAGCCGTTGACAATCAGGAACGCGCCGGCGGCGACGATGGCCGTGCGCTTGTTGCCGTCGACAAAGGCGTGATTTCTGGCGATGCCGAAGATATAGGCCGCAGCCAGATCCTCGATCGATGGATCACCATAGTTCGCCTTGTTTTCGGCGCGGGCGAGCGCCGATTCGAGAGCATTCTCGTCTCTCAAACCCTGCGCGCCGCCATGCCGACGCAGCTGCTCCGCGTGCATCGCTTCCACGGCGCGCCGGCTCAGGAATTGGCAGCTCATTCAGCGAGCTTCTGAAGCGCGACCTTGTATTTATCCATCACCTCGCGGGCAGCTTTCATTTGCCGCTCGAAGCTATCGTCCACCGGCTTCAGCGCAAGGCCGTCACCTGTTTCAACGATTTGAAGCTGGTCGCCAGCCTTCAGGTTCAGACGATCGAGAAGCTCCCTCGGCAGGATCACGCCTTCGGAATTACCGATCTTGCGGATGGTCGTGTTCATAGCGCTGCACCTTGTTGCAACACAAATTATAACGCGATCCACTCTCCGTTACAACGGATATTATAACAGGGCTCAGCGCATTTGCAGCAGCCGATCAATCAGCCGTTCCGCCGCTTCCGGGATGACCGTGCCAGGCGGGAAGATTTCGGTGGCACCCGCCTGCCGTACCGCATCGTAATCCTGCGGCGGGATGACGCCGCCGGCGACGATCAAAATGCCGTCGCGTCCGAGCTTCTTCAGCGCGTCCCTGAGTTCGGGAATGAGGGTCAAATGGCCCGCCGCCAGCGACGAGGCGCCGACGATGTGCACGTCATGCTCGACCGCGAGCCTGGCGATCTCTTCCGGCGTCTGGAACATCGGCCCAACGGTGACGTCGAAGCCGAGATCGGCAAAGGCCGTGGCGATGACCTTCTGGCCGCGATCGTGGCCGTCCTGTCCCATCTTGGCGACGAGAACGCGCGGCTTGCCGCCGGACTTTTCCTCGAACGCGACGATCTTGTCCTGCAGCCGGTCGACCACCGGATTGTCGCCGAGCGCCTTGCGATAGACGCCGGAGATCGTCTGGACCGAAGCGACATGGCGGCCGAAGACCTTTTCCAGAGCCAGCGAAATCTCGCCGACCGTGGCGTTGGCGCGCGCGGCGCGAATGGCGAACTCCAGCAGATTTTCGCCGCTCTCCGCAGCGCGGCTCAGCGCACTCAGTGCGCTCTCGACGGCGCCGACATCACGCGTGCCTTTCAGCCGTTGCAGTTTCGACAATTGACGGGCTCTGACTTCGGCGTTGTCGATCTTCAGCACGTCGACCTTGATGTCTGTCTCCGGACGATAGGCGTTGACGCCGACCAGTATCTGCTCGCCGGAATCGATCCGCGCCTGCGTGCGCGCGGCGGCCTCTTCGATGCGCAGCTTCGGTATGTTTTTTTCGGTTGCGGCGGCCATCCCGCCCAGGCTCTCGACCTCTTCGATATGGGCCAGCGCGCGCGCCGCCAGATCATGCGTCAGCCGTTCGAGATAGGCAGAGCCTCCCCATGGGTCGATGATGCGGGTGGTGCCGGATTCCTTTTGCAGGATGAGCTGTGTGTTGCGGGCGATGCGGGCCGAATGGTCGGTCGGCAGCGCCATCGCCTCGTCGAAGGCGTTGGTGTGCAGCGATTGCGTATGACCCTGCGTCGCCGCCATCGCCTCGATCATCGTGCGGATGATGTTGTTGTAAGGGTCCTGCGCCGTCAGCGACCAGCCCGAAGTCTGGCAATGGGTGCGCAGCGACAGCGAGCGCTCGTCCTTCGGCAAGAAGTTCTTCAGCATCAGGGTCGACCACAAAAAGCGGGCTGCCCTCAGCTTGGCGACCTCCATGAAGAAGTTCATGCCGATCGCCCAGAAGAAGGAAAGGCGCGGCGCGAAACGGTCGATATCGAGACCCGCCGCGACACCGGCGCGAGCATATTCGATGCCGTCGGCGATCGTGTAGGCGAGTTCGAGGTCGGCGGTCGCCCCTGCCTCCTGCATGTGATAGCCGGAGATCGAAATCGAATTGAACTTCGGCATGTGCTGCGACGTGTAGGAGAAGATGTCGGACACGATCCGCATCGAAGGCTTTGGCGGATAAATGTAGGTGTTACGCACCATGAACTCTTTCAGAATGTCGTTCTGAATGGTCCCGGCGAGGTCCTTCTGCGCAACGCCCTGTTCTTCCGCCGCCACGATGTAGAGCGCCATGATCGGCAGCACCGCGCCGTTCATGGTCATCGACACCGTCATCTCGTCAAGCGGGATGCCGTCGAAGAGCTGGCGCATGTCGAGGATGGAATCGATGGCGACGCCGGCCATGCCGACATCACCGGCAACACGCGGATGATCGCTGTCGTAGCCGCGATGCGTGGCGAGGTCGAAAGCGACCGACAGTCCCTTCTGACCGGCTGCAAGGTTGCGCCGGTAAAAGGCGTTCGACTCTTCCGCCGTCGAGAAGCCGGCATATTGCCGGATCGTCCAGGGCTGCTGGACATACATCGTCGAGTAGGGGCCGCGCACGAATGGCGGCAGGCCCGGATAAGTATCGAGATGCGGCAGCCCCTTGAGGTCGCCCTGGTTGTACAGATGCTTGATGGCCAGCCCTTCCGGGGTCAGCCGCTGGCCCTTGACCTCGATCGGCGCTCGGCGCGGCGCCGACCAACCGATCTGGCTGAAATCCGGGATCATGGCGCTGCTCCGATCGATTGATCGAGGCGGATCGGAAACAGCGGCTCGCACACCGCCACGCCCTCGGTGACGGCAGGCCGCCGCTCCGCTGCCAGCGTTTCGACCGGACGTTCGGTCTTCGACGGGTGAAGCGTCGTGCCGATGATGGCCCGCTCGCCCGCTTGATAGGCAGCATTGCGGCGGGCGGCGGCCGCCTGAACTCGTTTTTGGATGTGTCCTTGCTGCAGGCTGGACAGCACGCCGCCTTCCGCCTCGATCCGTTGGAATTCTTCCCACGCCGCTTCGCAGAGTTCGGCGGTGAGTGCTTCAACGGCGCCCGAACCGCAAGCAGGGTCGGCGACATGATCGATATGGCTTTCGTTGGCCATGATCAGTTGCGTATTGCGGGCGACACGGCGGGCAAAGCCCGTCGGCAGGCCATGCGCGATCGTATGCGGCAGGATGGAGATCGAATCCGCCCCGCCGGCTGCCGCGGCAAAACCGGCGATCGCGCTGCGCTGGATGTTTGTCTCCGGGTCCGCCGAAGTCATCATGCGGAAGGACGTCTCGGCATGAATGTTGGCGGTGGAGGCGGAGATCGAGCAGGCCTCCTGAACCCGTGCCCACAGCCTGCGCAAAGCCCTGACCTTGGCCATCGACACGAACTGGTCCTGGTCGACGCTCAACGCAAAGCCGATATGGGGCGCAGCGTAGACAAGCGGCTGGCGCGCCTCTTCGAACATCCGGAGATAGGAGACTGCCGAAGCCATCATGGTGCCCAGTTCCTGCGCTTCGGTCGCGCCGGCATTGTGGAAGCCGCGTCCGGCGGCCTCCAGAAGCACCCCCGGCACGCCCATCCAGAAAAACTGCGCCAGGGACTGCGGCATCGACGCCTGCAAGGCCTCGATCGACATACGCAACCGGCCGGTTCCGGCAAAGATCGCCGCCGGATCGATGCCGAAGGAAAGGTTGAGCTTTGCCGGGTCCGACCGGCGCTTGCTCAAGAACGCAACCAGCCAGTCGGCCACGGCGCGGCTCCAGGGATGCGCGTCGATGCGGACCTGGATGCGGTTGAGCGGCACGCCGTCCAGCACCGTCTCCAGCGCCTCGGCAGTCCTCGGCAGGCCGTAGCCGAACGCATTCGGCGCGCCTTCGAAGACAAGCGACAATCCGGTGGCACCCTGGGCGACGTCTTCCAGGGCCTGGGCTTTGGCGCGGCCGATATCCGGATCGTCGATACGCTGGCTGACGATCCACGGCGATCTGGGATTTGCCCGCGCGAGCGGCTCTGCAGTGACCGAACGGTCATACAGCGGTTCGATGCGGATGCCATCGTCCGTATGGGATACGAGCTTTTCCTCGAAGGATCCGCCGGCCAAGGCTTTTTCCGCAAGGGCCAGCCACCGTTGCCGGTCAGGGTTCGGAAGTTCGGCATCGTGGTTCAAGGCACCGGCGCCCATCCGCTCTCCTCGTCTTCTCGGCCGATAGGCCTGAAACGTCAGTCTACGGTTCCCCGTCCCAGATCACAATGCAACACGCGTCCTGCAACGATGAACCGTCAACCGATTGCCAAACATGCGCAAAATCCGCAAGCTCCAAAAACCCAATTTCGACCATGGCCATTGTCGCTGCGCAATGGCGTCATTATACCTGCGGCGAGCCCCGTTACTTTCAATAGATCAGGGCATTCAACACTTCAGGTTGCGGAGACCCGACACATGGCTGACGACACCAGTATTTTCATAGGAGCCAGCCGAAAGCCCGACGACAGCTATCAGCGCGCTGAAAATCTGCTGCTGCAGTATGGCAATCGTCATGGCCTGGTCACCGGTGCGACCGGTACTGGCAAGACCGTGACCTTGCAGATTTTGGCGGAAGGTTTCTCCAATGCCGGCGTGCCGGTCTTTTGTGCCGACATCAAGGGCGACTTGTCCGGTATCGCCATGATGGGCACGGCACAGGATTTTCTGGTCAAGCGTGCCGAGCAGGTCAAACTCGATCCCTATGATTTCCAGGAATTTCCGGTCATCTTCTGGGACCTGTTCGGCGAGCAGGGCCATCCGATCCGCGCCACCGTCTCGGAAATGGGGCCGCTGCTGCTGTCGCGACTGATGAACCTGTCCGAGGCGCAGGAAGGCATCATGAACATCGCCTTCCGCATCGCCGACGAAGAGGGCTTGTTGCTGCTGGACCTGAAGGACCTGCAAGCGCTTCTTGCCAACATCGCCGAACGCGCCGAAGAAATCGGCGCTCGCTACGGCAATGTGACGAAACCTTCGGTCGGCGCAATCCAGCGGACGCTGCTGGTTCTGGAGCAGCAGGGAGCGACGAATTTCTTCGGCGAGCCGGCACTGCGGATCGCCGACATCATGCGCACCACCCGCGACGGGCGCGGCGCGATCAGCGTGCTGGCCGCCGACAAGCTGATGATGAATCCCAGGCTCTATGCGACATTCCTTTTGTGGCTGATGTCGGAACTGTTCGAGGAGCTGCCCGAAGTTGGCGATCCCGACAAGCCGAAGCTGGTCTTCTTCTTCGACGAGGCGCACCTTCTGTTCGATGACGCGCCGAAGGTGCTGATCGACCGCGTCGAACAGGTGGTCCGCCTGATCCGTTCGAAGGGCGTCGGCGTCTACTTCGTCACCCAGAATCCGCTGGATATCCCCGAAACCGTTCTGGCCCAGCTCGGCAACCGGGTGCAGCACGCCCTGCGCGCCTACACGCCACGGGAGCAGAAGGCTGTGAAGACCGCCGCCGAGACGTTCAGGCCCAATCCCGACTTCGACTGTGCAACCGTCATCACGCAACTCGGCACCGGCGAGGCGCTGGTCTCGACGCTGGAAGCCAAAGGTGTTCCGTCCATGGTCCAACGGACTCTGGTTCGCCCGCCGTCGTCGCGCCTTGGCCCGATCACGCCTGACGAGCGCCGCACGCTGATCGCTGAGAGCCCGGTTACGGGACAGTACGACCAGACCGTCGATCGCGAATCGGCCTTCGAGATGCTGCAGAAAAAGGCCAAGGACGCTCTGGACGCCGAGGCGCAGCAGCAGGAGAGCGGCCGCTCACGCTGGACCATTCCAGGCTTCGGCAATGACGATCCCGCCCCCCAGCCCACCGGCGGGAGGCGGGCACCGGCGCCGCGAGCGTCCAATCGCCAGACGGTGGCGGAGGCGGCGATCAAGGCGGTGGTTCGTTCGGTCGGCTCGTCCGTCGGACGGGCAATCGTGCGCGGCATCCTCGGCAGCCTGGCTAGGGGACGCTGAGCATCGGGTTCAAAAGTGGGCGCCGGTTTTAGACAATCCGATGGCCAGGCAGAGGGGCATCGGATTCAAACGTACGCCGGCCGCTCCAGCGCTTTCGACCAGCTCAGAAGATCGAATCCGAGATCGACCTTGCCGGGCCGAGCAGGATGGATCCATCCGGGACGCCCGCATCGATTGGAATGGCTTTGCGGTCTGCCGTGGCAACCAGTTCCTGACCGACACCGGCGGTAACGATCACCGGCGTCTTGTTGGGCACGCGGTCATAGAGGTCGATAATGTCCTGATTTATCAAGCGAACGCAGCCAGATGACACCGATTTGCCGATGGAAAACCACTCCGGCGAGCCGTGCAGGCGGTAAAGC
This sequence comes from Mesorhizobium sp. M1322, assembly GCF_040318085.1. Lineage (NCBI taxonomy): Bacteria > Pseudomonadati > Pseudomonadota > Alphaproteobacteria > Hyphomicrobiales > Phyllobacteriaceae > Mesorhizobium > Mesorhizobium sp. M1322. The sequence continues at coordinate 43,983 of NZ_JAMYLP010000039.1, read as the reverse complement.
GTGTCCTCGTTGCCCTCGAAGAGATACAGCGCCCGCGCGCCGAGCGGATTCGTCAGCCCTCCGGGCATGCCGCCATTGTCGGCGCTGTATTTTGCGAGCTCGGGCTGGCGGGCGATCATTTCGGCCGGCGGCGTCCATTTCGGCCATTTCTGCTTCCACTGGACGACGGCGTCGCCAGACCATTCGAAACCGGCGCGACCCAGCCCGACACCATAACGAATGGCTTGTCCGCCCGGACGCACGAGATAGAGGTGGTGGCCAGCCGTATCGACGACAATGGTGCCGGGCCGTTGGCCGGTCGGATCGGGAACGATCTGACGCAGAAATTGCTCGTCGATTTTCTCGAACGGTATGCCCGGGAGCTCGAACCCACCGTCGCTGACCGGAGCGTACATTGTTGCATAGTCCAGGAGCGGCGGCTCGACATTGGCTAGCGGCGGCGGCTCGACCGGCTGCCCTCCCACCGTGGTGCAGGCGGAAACCGCAATCGAGGCGGCACCGAGCGCGGCGGCGTTGAGAAAGCCGCGACGGCTCAGGCGATAGGATTCGATTTCGGTTGTGAACATGGTTGCCTTTTTTAGGTCTCAAGTCGAAACAAAACATGGATACGCCGATCAGTACGACGCCAGCCCTACCAATGCCTGGCGCGATAGGCGGTTCCGATTCTGGCCTGACGGAGGACAAACAAAGGCAAAGCTGTGACAGTTCCGCCCCTGTTGCGCCGGGGCAACAGGCCGGCAGCGCAGCACGTCCATTAGACGCGTACAGGACGCTTGTAGCACTTTCGTTTTGCGTATGATCTTTTCCAAAAATCGATTCCGATTTTTTGGATCATGTGCTAGCCAGCGGCCAGCAGGCCCTCGAGCGAGGGCAGGATCAGGGCCGGCGGAAAGTCCCGGTATTCCTCGGGCTGGTTGGAGCGGTTGATCCAGACTGTCCGGAAACCGAATTTGGTGGCGCCGGCGACGTCCCAGCGGTTGGATGACTGAAACGACACCGCATCAGGGTAGAGCCGCCAGCCTGTCGTGACCATGTCGTAGACCGACGGATCGGCCTTGAAGCGCTTGACGGCATCGACCGAATAGATGTCGTCCAGAAACTGGTCGAGCGCGGCCGATTTGACCGCCGCTTCCAGCATTGCAGGCGAGCCGTTGGAGAGGATCGCCAGCTTGGCGCCAGACGCTTTGAGCGCTTTGAGCACGGCCGGCACCTCCGGATAGCAGTCCAGCCGCCAATAGGCGTCGAGCAGCTTGACCCTGAGTCCCTTGTCCGCGGAGGGAACCTTGCGCAGGGCGAAATCGAGCGCCTGCTCGGTGAGCTGCCAGAAGTCGGCGTAGGCGCCCATCAGCGTCCTCACCCAGGAATATTCCAGTTGCTTGGCGCGCCAGATCTCCGACAGAAGCTGGCCGTCCGGCCCGATCTGGTCGGCATGACGGCGCACGGCGGCATGGACATCGAACAGCGTGCCGTAGGCGTCGAAAACGTAAGCCGCATGGTGCATGGTGACAGTTTTGCGGCGAGGCAAGGCAAGGCGCAAGCACAGATTGCGTTCGCATACCGCTGGCCTCAACAAATCTCAGCCATAACAGTTGACGGCAGACGCCAAAGCATCTTCCAATGGCGAGACAGGACAGCTTTTTGAGACGCGGAACCAAGCGATGACACTGGCGGCTGCGGCGCAATCCGCGACATGGACCTTCGTGGATGGCGACTGGTACGAGGGCAACGTCGCCATTCTGGGGCCGCGCAGCCATGCCATGTGGCTCGGCACCAGCGTGTTCGATGGCGCCCGCTGGTTCGAGGGCGTCGCCCCGGATCTCGACCGCCACGCCGCGAGGGTGAACGCTTCGGCGATCGCGCTTGGTCTCAAACCATCCATGAGCGCCGAAAAGATCGTCGGGCTGACCTGGGACGGGCTGAAGAAGTTCGATGGCAAGACGGCGGTCTACATAAGGCCGATGTACTGGGCCGAACATGGTGGCTACATGGGCGTGCCGGCAGATCCGGCCTCGACCCGTTTCTGCCTTTGCCTGTACGAATCGCCGATGATCTCGCCGGCGGGCTTTTCGGTCACCGTCTCGCCGTTCCGGCGCCCGACCATCGAAACCATGCCGACCAACGCCAAGGCCGGCTGCCTTTATCCCAACAATGGCCGCGCCATCCTCGAAGCCAAGATGCGCGGCTTCGACAACGCCTTGGTGCTCGACATGCTGGGCAATGTCGCCGAGACCGGAACCTCGAACATTTTCCTGGTCAAGGACGGTCATGTCCTGACGCCGGCGCCGAACGGCACTTTCTTGTCCGGCATCACCCGCTCGCGGACGATGACGCTGCTTGGCGAGTATGGGTTCAAGACCACCGAGAAGACGCTGTCGGTGCGCGACTTCCTCGAAGCGGACGAGATATTCTCGACGGGAAACCATTCGAAAGTCGTGCCGATCACCCGCATCGAGGATCGCAATCTCCAGCCCGGGCCCGTAGCCAAGAAGGCGCGCGAACTCTATTGGGATTGGGCACATTCGACTTCGACCGGCTGACTGGCTAAAAAGCGAACCGGCGCTTCATTCCGGAGTTGTTCCACACCAATCCAGACCTATGTTAGTCCGGTATCGGCACCGGATTTTTCCACGAGGAGTACGACCAATGGCTTTTGAACTGCCCGCCTTGCCCTATGACTACGAGGCCTTGCAGCCTTACATGTCGAAGGAGACGCTGGAGTATCACCACGACAAGCACCACAAGGCCTATGTCGACAACGGCAACAAGCTGGCTGCCGAAGCCGGGCTCGGCGATCTGTCGGTCGAAGAGGTTGTGAAACAGTCCTTCGGCAAGAACCCCGCGCTCTTCAACAATGCCGGCCAGCATTACAACCACATTCATTTCTGGAAGTGGATGAAGAAGGGCGGTGGCGGCAACAAATTGCCGGGCGCGCTGCAGAAGGCGTTCGACAGCGATCTTGGCGGCTACGATAAGTTCAAGGCCGACTTCATCGCCGCCGGAACCACTCAGTTCGGTTCGGGCTGGGCCTGGGTTTCGGTCAAGGACGGCAAGCTGGCGATCTCGAAGACGCCGAACGGCGAGAACCCGCTCGTCCATGGCGCGACACCGATCCTGGGCGTCGATGTCTGGGAGCACTCCTATTACATCGACTATCGCAATGCCCGGCCGAAATATCTCGAAGCCTTCGTCGACAGTCTCATCAACTGGGACCATGTCCTTGAGCTTTACGAAAAGGCGTCGGCCTAACTGAGTTGCAGAAAAGCCCCGGCAAAATCGGGGCTTTTCTTTTGGCTCACCGATCGGCCGCTTTTTCCAGAACAGAACGACCGTCGCAAAATTCACACAAGCGTGAGGCGAATTTCCGGAATTTTTAAGCCACTTTTGCCGTTATCGGTGGGTCCAGAATGCCTCAACCGAAACATCGTCATCATGGAGCCAATTGAATGAGAAAGCTTATCCTCGCCATCTCGATGCTCGCCTTCGCCGGTTCGGCGGCATTCGCCGACCCGATCCAGGAGCGGCAGGCTCTGATGAAGGAACGTGGAAAGATCGCCGGCCAATTGTCGAAAGTGGTCAAGGGCGAGACCCCTTACGACGCAGCGGCCGTGCTGGCGGCGTTGAAGGCGCTGCAGGCCAACGCTGAGAAATTCCATGCAAACGTCGAGACTCTTTTCCCAGCTGGCAGCGAAACCGGCGACACCACCGCTGCCCCCAAGATCTGGTCGGATATGGCCGGCTTCAAGGCGGTTGAGGAAAAATATCTCGCCGACGTCAAGGCTGCGGCGGCCGCCGCCCCTGCCGACGTCGATGCCTTGAAGGCGGGGTTCAACACCATAGGCGGCGATTGTGGCACCTGCCACCAGACATACAGGATAAAGAAGGGCTGATAGCGGGCGATGCGCCTGCTGAAAAGGCTCGTCGGCGCCACCCTCGCTCTGGGCGCCGCCGGCGCTGTCGCCGGCTGGTTCCTGTCGGCGCCGGCCAGGCTCGACGCTGAGACGCTGGCGCGGCTCGGCCCCGGCGATGTCGCCAGGGGCAAGCGCATTTTTTATGCCGGAGGCTGCACATCGTGTCATGCGAAGCCTGGTTCGCAAGGCGATGCCCGCCTTCAACTGGCAGGCGGTCTCGAACTCAAGACGCCGTTCGGCACCTTCGTGCCACCGAACATCTCGCAGGATGCCAAGGATGGTATCGGCGCCTGGTCGGTCGAAGACCTCGCCAACGCCATGATGAAGGGGGTGTCGCCGAGCGGCGAGCATTTCTATCCGGCGTTTCCTTATGCGTCCTACGTGCGCATGAAGCCGGCCGACATTGCCGATCTCCATGCCTTCCTGAAAACGCTTCCGGCGGTCGCCGGCAAGGCGCCGCCCAATTCGCTGGGATTCCCGTTCAACATCCGTCGCGGCATCGGGCTGTGGAAACGTCTCTATTTGAGTGACCAGCCGGTGGTTTCCTTCCCCGATGGCACGCCGGATCCGGTGATGGCCGGCCGCTACCTGGTCGAAGGGCCGGGCCATTGCGGCGAATGCCACACGCCGCGTGATTTTACTGGCGGCACCAAGAAGAGCGAGTGGCTGGCCGGAGCCACTGCTGCCGAAGGCAGCGGCATCGTGCCGAACGTCACTTCGGGTGAAGGCGGGCTCAGTGACTGGTCGGAGGCCGACATCGCCAACTTTCTCGAAACCGGCTTCACGCCGGATTTCGATACCGTCGGTGGCGCCATGGTCGACGTGCAGAGAAACATGGCCGAACTGACGCCCGAGGACCGGGCGGCGATATCAGCCTATCTGAAGGCCATACCGCCGCATCCCAATGGCTATCCGGCGCGCAAGCAGCCTTCGAGCTGAAGCGAAAACCGGACGGGATGGCGGCGCGTCAGCGGTCGCCGAGAAAATCGAAGCCGGTTTCGAAGAAATGATTGTAGTTGCAGGTCATTTCCTCGCCGGGCGCGATGTCGCGCGACGCATACGTCTCCTCGGGCGAGGAGACGTCGCAATTCGGGTCATCGGCATGGTTCATGTAGCGCGCGTCGTCGGCTTCGAAGACGATGTAGTTCGGGTCGCGCCGGTCGGGATAGGAATAGCGATCGAGATAGGCTTTGATCGGCCCGGTTTCGCGCTCGTAGGTCTCGACGGGAATGCGCCGGTCGTAATTGGGATCGAGCTTCCAAACCAGAGTGCCACGGGGAATGTGGTTCTTGGCAAAGACTCCGATGCCCTGGATAGGCGATTTGTCGAGATAGACGTCGACGAGCAACATGGCAGACCCTTGGCGTGACTGGATGATTTTGGTGGCGCAGCTGCGAAAAGCCGCGCATTGGGTAGCGCGCGGCCATCGCAATTGCGAGCGGAAAATCAGCCAGGCCGTGACCCGAAATTGGAATCGATTTCCCGCAGGGGATCGTGCGCAAGCTCAAGCTCCTACAGCGCCCTTTGCGCGTCCAAAAGGGTGGGCGGCGCTGTGGTGGCAAGGTCGGCCTTGCCCGCCACCTTCAGCGCAAACGCGTAGGTGAAGGCGATTTCCTCGAGCCTGGAAAACCGGCCGGATGCGCCGGCATGGCCGGAGTCCATGTTGATCTTGAACAGCACCGGATTGTCGCCGGTCTTGCGGTCGCGCAGCCGCGCTACCCATTTGGCCGGCTCCCAATAGGTGACACGCGGGTCGGTGAGACCGGCAAGCGCCAGGATCGGCGGATAGTCGAGTGCGGCGACATTGTCATAGGGCGAGTAGGCGGCGATCGTTCGGTAGTCCTCCTCCGAAGCGATCGGATTGCCCCATTCGGGCCATTCCGGCGGCGTCAGCGGCAAGGTCGCGTCGAGCATGGTGGTGAGCACGTCGACGAACGGAACCTCGGCGACAATACCGCCGAAGCATTCCGGCGCCATGTTGGCGATCGCGCCCATCAGCAGGCCGCCGGCCGAGCCGCCCTGTGCGACGATGCGGTCATGTTGCGTATAGCGTTCGGCGACGAGGTGGTGGGCGACCGCGACAAAATCGGTGAACGTGTTCATCTTGTGCGCCCGCTTGCCGTCGTCGTACCAGCCATAGCCCTTGTCCTTGCCGCCGCGGACATGGGCAATCGCGTAGACGAAGCCGCGATCGACCAGCGAAAACAAATTGGTGTTAAAGGCGGCCGGGACCGTGATGCCGTAGGAGCCGTAGCCGTAAAGCAGGCAAGGCGCTGATCCGTCGAGCGGCGTGTCGCGACGGTGGATGAGCGAGATCGGCACCAGTTCGCCGTCGTCGGCGGGCGCCATCAGCCGCCGCGTCACATAACGGTCCGGGTCGTGACCGGACGGAACTTCCTGCGTCTTCAGCAGCACGCGCTCGCGGGTCCGCATGTTGTAGTCGAAGACCTGCGCAGGCGTTGTCATGGACGAGTAGGAAAAGCGCATGATCTCGGTGTCGTATTCATAAGATCCCGACAGACCGAGCGAGAAGGCTTCCTCGTCGAAGGAGATGAGGTGTTCCTCGCCGCTCTTGCGGTCATGCACGACGATGCGCGGCAGGCCTTCCTTGCGCTCAAGCCTGACCATATGGTCCTTGAAGCCGATCACCGAAAGGATCAGCCGGCCCGCTTCGTGCGGCACCAGTTCCTGCCAGTTGGCGCGCACCGGGTCGCTCGCCGGCGCCGTCATGATCTTGAAATCCTTGGCGCCGTCGGCGTTGGTGAGAATGAAGAAGATATCGCCGCCTTCTTCGAGGTCGTATTGCAGGCCGGTCTCGCGCGCCGAAACCAGCTTCGGTTCGGCGAACGGCTCGCTGGCGCTCATGATCCGATATTCCGAGGTCTCGTGGTCGTTGATGCCGACCATGATCCACTCGTTGGAGCGCGTGCCGCCGACATTCATAAAGAAGCCCGGATCGGTTTCTTCGTAGATCAGCCGGTCGTTCTCAGGACTGTCGCCAAGGGCATGGAACAGCACCTTGGAAGGACGGTGGTTGGGATCGAGGCGGGTGTAGAAAAATCCGTCATTTCCGGCATCCCACACGCCGCCGCCACCTGTGTCCGGGATCCGGTCCGGAAACTCCTTGCCGCTGGTAAGATCGCGCACGCGAAGCGTGTAGAATTCGGAACCCTTGTCGTCGAAGGCCCAGAGAAGCTTGCGGTGGTCGGTCGAATGGTCGACACCGCCGAGGCGGAAATAGGCCTTGCCTTCGGCCTCGAGATCGCCGTCGAGCAGGATCTGCTGGTCACCGCCATCGCGCGGCGTGCGGAAATAACGCGGCTGCTCGCCGCCAAGCTTGAAAGATGAGCCATAGGCGTACGGCCCATCCTTCATCGGCACGGAAGAATCGTCTTCCTTGATGCGGCCCTTCATCTCCTTGAAAAGCTGCTTCCGCAACTGGGCGGTGTCGGCCATCAACGCCGCCTGATAAGCGTTTTCGGCTTCGAGATGGGCGCGGATTTGGGCGTCGAGCAGGGACGGATCCCTGAACATCTCTTGCCAATTGTCGGCTCTCAGCCAGGCATAGTCGTCCGTCCGGGTAACTCCATGATGCAGATCGAAGACCGGCCGCTTCTCGGGTTGTGGCGGGCTGACAGTCGGAAATGCTGGGGTTCGGGTCATTGCGTCTCGCTGTGGAAGTTATTTGAATGGAGAATGAACACGCCGATCAGCGCAGGTTCAAGAGCCGGAGTATATGTTTTGCGCCGGGTTCCAGAAGATGAGCCGGAGGCGAGAGAAAATGAAATCCCGTTTTTTCGCGCTGCCGCGGCTTTCGTAGTCGCTTCGACAGTTTTGGCCTTTACCGGCCAATCTCATGCAACCGTGTTCGCAGCTTGGCAAGTGACCAACGTTCCGTTTGGCGACACGCTCAACGTGCGCATGTATCCGGCGGGCTCATCCCAGAAGCAGGCCGCCTATCCCAACGGTGCCGTTTTGCAGATGACCGGGAAATGCACCGGCGGCATAAACCTGCTCGACATCGCCAAGCAGCCGCACTACAGCGCCGCGCGCCCTCTGGACGCGCAAAGGACGCTGTAGCACCTTTGAATCTGCGCATGATCCTTCCCGAAAATCGATTCCGATTTTCGGGGTCATGCGCTGGGAGCAGGAACAGAAGATCCGCTATCGCTGGTGCCAAGTCTGGCATGATCCGGCACATAACGGCAATTTCCTCACCGGCCGGGTCTACGGAAATACATCACCCCACATTGATGGATCGACGCCGGTCCGCAGCGCTGATTTCTGGCTTGTTTGCAGACAGCAAATCGCAACCTATGGTTTTGCAGATTCTGAAAACAACCAGATAGCCGGCGCCACAACCAAGCATAGTCAAGCATTGAGAAATTTTTACTGGCCAACGGGGATGTAACGGCAGCCCGACGGGGCGTCAGCCGTTGCTGGTCGGACCAGAAAATATCGCAAAATTACAGAGTGCACGAAAGGTTGAAGCCGATCGTGGACTATTTTATTAACATCGATGAATACAGCGCAAGAAGCGAATTGACTTACTTGACTCACTGGCTCATTAAGATTCTGCGACGCGAATCGCAGAGGCTCTTTTCCTGCAAAAATTTCGCGCCATGCCCGACCTATCAAAAATAGGGCGCAGATAGAAACAACTCTCGTTGGGGCCATGAAGCCATGGATATTATCGAAACACCTTCCAGAAATAGTGATGCGCTGATCGAGTTGACGGCCGATGTCGTGGCCGCCTATGTCAGCAACAATCCGGTGCCGGTCGGCGAACTGCCGAGCCTCATCGCCGATGTCCATGCCGCCCTCGGGCGCGTGGGCGGGGCCAGTGAACAGCCTCCTGCCGACAAGCAAAAGCCGGCAGTAAACCCGAAACGCTCCGTCCATGACGACTACATCGTCTGTCTTGAAGACGGCAAGAAGTTCAAGTCGCTGAAGCGTCATTTGATGACCCACTACGGTCTGACGCCCGACGAGTATCGTGAAAAATGGGGCCTGGACGCGAGCTATCCGATGGTTGCTCCCAACTATGCTGCTGCCCGTTCCCAGCTCGCCAAGAAGATGGGTCTCGGTCGCAAGCGCAAGGGGCGCTGAATCGGCTCTTCCCAACGTGGGTTGAACGATCAACGGCGCCTCCGGGCGCCGTTTTGCTTTGGGGGCATTGCTGGAGCAATCGATACGCCTTGCCCAATGTGGGGGCTCTTCGCCGTGCGGGGGCAATCGCGCGCTGTTGTCTATTCAGGCGGTCTGCCTCAACGCCGCCTCGGCGTCGCGCTTGATGCGCTTGACCATGGAACGAAGACCATTGGCGCGTTGCGGCGACAGGTGTTCGTCGAGGCCGAGTGCCTTCAGCGTGGCTTCCGCGTCGGTTTTCTGGATCTCGCTTGCAGGTCGTCTGGAAAACAGCGCCAGCATGATAGCAACGAGGCCGCGCACGATATGGGCGTCCGAATCGCCTGCGAAGGTCACGATTGGGTCGGGACCCGGTCCATATTGGGTCGTCAGCCAGACCTGGCTGACGCAGCCAGCTACCTTGTTGGAGGGGTTGCGTTCCTCATCGGGAAATGGCGGCAGGGCCTCGCCCAGTTCGATCACATAGCGATAGCGGTCTTCCCACTCGTCAAGCAGGGAGAAGTCGTCGCGGATCGTTTGGATCGTCGTAGTCATAGCCCCGGATGTCGTAGTCATAGCCCCGGATATAGTCATCCGGCGACGCCGCGTCACGGAAAAAGAGGAAAAACACCATAGGCGTCGAGGGGCGGACGGCCTGCGGTGCAGTGACAGACGCGCTGAAAAATACCTCAGTTTTTCGCGGGCAAGTCGACTTTCGCCGGCAAGACGATGTCTTCGGGCACGCTGCCGGTCGTTGTCGCCGTGTCGGGTTCGGCAGTCTTTTCGTCCAACATGGCGGCCGCGATCTTGGCTGTCTCCTTGGCCCGGGCGGTGATCGTGTGCATTGCAGACTTGCCGGTCTCGCAGACGTCGGGCTTGCGCTCGCATATGCCGGCAAAGTCGCCGACCGCTTCGCGTGCCGCGAACAAGGCCTGGATCGGCCCGACGCTTTGGTGGCCTGTCTCATCCGAGCCGACATTCAGCGGCAGCGCCAGAAGCACCAGCGAAAACCAGAAAGCCATTCTTATCAGAAAGCCCATCTGTATGCCCTCATGTGTGACCTGACATGCATTCGTGCGGCATGACCTCTTTATGGGTACGATAGTGGCATAGACGCGCAAAGGACGGCTTGCCCGGTCAGCGAAAATTTTCCTCAAATTTTAGGCAATTTCGAAACGAAGCGTTTTGCAAAGGATTTATCTCAAATTCAGCCGATTATCTTCACTTTAGGTTAACCATCCATCTGACTGTTTTCCATAGTTATTTCCCCGAAGCGCGGCGTGCCGGTGGCGACTGTCAGAGGCGGAAGGGCGGTCCGCCCGGATAACGCTCCATTTACTATGGCTGCAATTGCCAAGGTTTTGCCGCGCCGGCCTCCTAATATTTGCCTCAGGCCGGGCATTGATCGGTCCTCCCTTATCCATTCCTTAAACGCTGGATGCGAGTTTCAGATCAACAAAAGCAACCTGCGAAGCAGGCTGTTCACGACCAGGTGCGAGTGCGTTGAGTTGAGTTCGATAAGGGCCAGATACGTTGAGTTGCCCGGCGCCATGGCAGCCGGTTGCGAACGTATGGTTCATCCGTCGATCCTCAGACAGAACGACCGCCGGTGCCAGCGCCGGTTTATCGGTGTCATGCTGGCCGCTCCGTTCTTTGCCGCAGGTGCAGCAGTCACGCTGGTCACCTCGGGCATGGGCGCGGCCGTGACCATGGCTGCGATCTTTGCGACTTTCGGTCTCTGCTGGTTTGCCGCCTTGCTGGTGGCGGCATCGGGCAAGATGGCGTTCGCCGGCCAGGTCGCCCTGGTGATGGGCAGTCTTGCTCTTGCCGGTGTCATTGCCGCGGCGGGCGGTCTGGCCTCGCCGGTAGCCATGCTTGTCGTGGCGCTGCCGTTCGAAGCCTGGTGGATCGGCGCGTCTCGTCGCGCTGCACTCTGGGGTGTGGTGTCCGCATTTGTCGCTATCCTGCTGCAGGCCTTTGCCGGTTCTGTCATCCCGTTCGGCCCGGCGGTAACAGCCGCTTGGCATTGGCTGCTGCCGCTGGCTTGGGCGCTCACCCTCGTTCCGCGCGTCACGAGACTTGGCAGCCCGGCCGGCGCGCAGCTTGATCCGGCGACCGACGATCGGCTCGAGAAGATCATCGACGCCGTTGTCCTGCGGGCCGGCAGGCATGGCGAGGTTTTGGATGCGTCGGCAAAGGCGCGCACGATCCTGAAGCTGCAGCCGGAACTGCTGTTCGGTACCGGCCTGTTCGACCGTATCCATCTGTCCGATCGCGTCGCATACCTCAGCGCGCTGGCCGACATGCGCGACGGCGCGTCGGGGCGCCGGCTCGATCTTCGCGTCCGGCTGCCGCAAAACGGCCATGGCCCGACGGCGGACAACTACCGGCCGTTTTCCCTTGAGCTGATGCGGGCGGAGCAGCATGATGTCCTCACGTTCGTCTTGCGCGAGAACGACGAACTCGCCGGCTTGCGCGAAGAGCTTGCCGCCGCAAAAGAGGCGGCCGCATCTGCCGAAGTGGCGAAGGGACGGTTTCTGGCGGTCGTCAGCCACGAGCTGCGCACGCCGTTGAATGCCATCATCGGTTTTTCCGACATGCTGCTGCATGAGATGTTCGGCACCTTCAAGGATCCGCGCCAGAAGGAATATGTCGGGCTGGTCAAGGAGTCCGGCCAGCATTTGCTTGCCGTCGTCACCTCGATACTCGACGTGTCGAGGATGGAAGCCGGCGCTTACGCGACTGAGCCGGAACCGTTCCGTTTCGTGGAAGCGGTTGAAATGTGCCAGTCGATGATGCGCTTACAGGCAGAGGCAAAAGAGATCGATCTGCAGGCTCAGATCGCACCGGATGCAGGCGAGATAAACGCCGATCGTCGTGCCGTGCAGCAGATACTCATCAACCTCGTCTCCAACGCGATCAAGTTCACGCCCGATGGCGGCGATGTCGTCGTCGGCGCCAAGCGGATCGGCTCGCGACTGCATTTCTGGGTCAGGGACACCGGCATCGGCATCGCCGAGGAAGACTTTGCCAATCTCGGCAAGCCGTTCATGCAGATCCAGAACGACTATACGCGCCGCTTCGAGGGAACCGGGCTCGGCCTATCGCTGGTGAAGGGCCTGGTGGCGCTGCACGAGGGCACGATGTCGATCGAAAGCATGCCGGGCGAGGGCACCACGGTCACGATCAGCTTACCGGTGAACGGACCGAAGGGACGTTCGACCGACAAGCCCGGCGTGCTGCCGATGCCTGCAGCCAAGGCGGAGACGAAGGGGGACAGGCATGGCTCGCTCCGCAAAACAGCTTAAGGCGGTCAAGCGCCGCGGCAATGCCTTCCAGGGTGGCGCGGTCGCGGTCGGCAGTCTGATCTCGCGCAATCCGGTTCTGGTCGGCGGTTCGACCGCCTTCCTGGTGACGCTGTTCTATGTCTCGGCCAACGCTCTGTGGTATCAGCCTTTTCCTCATGCCGGCGCGTTTTTTGCGACCAGGAGCATAGACGGCTTTCCTCGATCAGGCGCCGACGAACCCGAAACCACCATCAACATCGTGCGGCCGGGCTCGGCCCCGATCAAGAGCGATCCGGTCGTCGAGCAGATCCAGGGCATATTGAAGGACCTGGATGTCTATTCCGGCACGGTCGACGGCATTCCCGGCCCCAACACGCGTAAGGCCATCCAAGCCTATCAGCAGAAGGTCGGGCTCAACGCTTCCGGTGAGATCGACAGCGTTCTGCTCGATCAACTGGGCGCCACGCCAGCCGCCTCGACGGTCGTGCCGCATCCGGCACCGCGCCCGGACGACATGGCCGCGATTCCCGTCTCCGCTTCGGCGCCGGCAGATGTGCCGGCGCAGGCACCCGACGCCCGCATCATCAAGATCCAGGCCGGGCTGAAGGCATTCGGCAATGACGATATGCAGCTCGATGGCGTGGTCGGGGCCCGCACCAAGGCAGCGATCAAGGAGTTCCAGTCGCTGTTCGGGCTGCCGGAGACCGGCGAGCCCGACGAGGTCGTCTACGTCAAGATGCGCGAGATCGGCCTGACCAACTGAGGCTTTGGCCCTACTAATGGTCGAAGTGATCGCTCGCGGATTGGCGAAAACCTCGCTAAACAGCATCCGGATCTCGTCCGGGGTTTTGTAATGCGCGTAACCACCGATCTGTGGGTGTCGGCCCTGTCGCGCCGGGTTTTTGGCGCTGGCGGCTTCGCCGCCGTGGTCAAGCGCGGCGCGACCGAGGCCGGCGCCGTCTTCGTGCTGGCGCGTGGCCGCCTGGGCGAGGTTGCCTTGTTTGGGCCGGCGCCGCAGACGAGCTACGATTCGGCCAAACCCGACGACCGTTTCTTCAGTCTGCTCGGCGCCGGTGACGATGCCGCCGTTTTTGACGCACGACTGGAAAGGGAAAAGAAATTCGATCCGGACATCTGGGTGGTCGAGATCGAGGCCGGCGCTGTTCCCGTCGAGGAACTTATTTCGGTCAAGTTGCTCTAACGATTATGGATGAAAACAAAGGCTTAAAGCGTTTGCTTGAATCTCTTTCAGACCCGACGCGCCTTAATGCATGTCGCGCAAAAGTGTGCAGCGGTTTTGCGATAACGACATGCATAAAACAACACCCTAAAGCGCGTCGCATGAGGCCGGTCAAACGCGACGCGCTTTAGGACTGGCGGCAGCATTATCGCTGTCCGCTTTGCGGATGTCGGCGTTTGCCGCGATGGGTCCGGCATTGCGAACGGCCTTCGACAGTGTCTCGGCCTTCCAGCCGCGTAGCCTGTCCAGTGCCGCGTCGCGATGCAGCAATCGGTAGCGGTCGAGGAAGATGCGGATGGCCTGCGGATGCGAAAACTCTGTGGGATAGAGGGCGACAGTGATCAGGAACGCTCTCTCTTCGCCGAGATCAAGCGCGCGCAGGGCGGCTAGAAGCGACGTGTAGTTCTGGTTTGCGGTGAGCGACCGCGCCGTTGAAAAATCGAGTTCGAGCGCGTCGGCCAGTGCGGTCTGGAAGAATGCGGCGTTACCGGTCAGCGCTGTCGCGCGCAGTTTAACATAGGTTTCAGTGCCGGCGAACGGATTGACGGTCGCGCCGCCGCTCTCGGCATCGGCACGCATCAACGACCGCAGCCGGCGCCGTGCATTCTCGGCGGCGGCGCCGGGCACCTGCTGGCTGTCGGGGCTGGGCGCGACGACTTCGGCGCTTTCGGGCGCCGTCTTGGCGATCGCCTCCGGCTGCCGCACCCTCACCAGCGTCGGCTTTTCAAGCGCCCTGATCAGCTGGGCGATGGTGGGGTTCAGATCCTTGCGGCGCGCAATGGCGCGTGCATGTGGCAAGCCGTGCCGTCCGATCAGCGCGATGAGGTCGATATCGCTCAGCGCGCGCGAACGGATGAGCAACGGCGCGGCAACGTCGACCGGCTCCTCGCAAAGCCGCCGGACCAGCGCAGTGGGCGCATATTCGCATTCGGAAAGGGCGGCGGCGACGTAGCGGCGCGATTCGACCGACACACTGGCGAAAAGCGGAAGCGTCAGATCCTCAAGTTGCGCGATCTCCCGGCGCGAAGGGCGGGTGAGCGAACAGAACGCCGACACCGCGGCGCGGAACAGCCTTTCGGCCTTTCCCGATTCAGCCCGTATAGCGATTTGCCTGAAATCCGAAGCTGACACGAAGGATACGCCTGACACTCGACACGATCTGGACCATGCTCGACCGGGGCTGTGTCGGTTTCGCATTGGCCTCGGGTCAGGACTTCCTGACCTCAGAACAAACATCAAATTAGCGGCGATCCGTTAGCGTTCCGTTAACCTACTGCCGTCCTTAATCAGATTGGAGGCGTTGCGTTGCGCTCCGGGGCAACCGAGAGGAATGCACGAACCATGGGCATGGTACTGTCTTTCGTGCCGCGAACGGCGGCAACCAATCGAGCAGAACGAAACACCGGAACGCCGGCGGCGGTGATCATTTTCCCCGGCGTCCGCTACGAGCCACGGCAGCTGACGGGGGAGACGCGGCCAGGCGCCGGTCCGGATAAGCCGGGCTCGTCAAGGACGATGCCGGGGTCGTCGGGGACGATGCCTGTTCCGCATCATTAGAGCGCCGCGCAGCATGGACGCGCGAAGGACGCTCTAACGCTGAATCGGTGCAGGCCGTCGCATATTTCGGCTGACGTCAGTAGTCCTGCAGCTCGCAGGAGCTCTGCTCGAGAAACCGCGACACGATCGGCCTCCAGCTGTCGTCGGGCACGAAGGAGCGGATGACGAACATGCCTTCGTCGATGGGCGCCTCGACGAAGATTGCCCCTTGCAGTTCCTCAGGAAGATTCTTGCGGATCTCGATCATCTGCGCCGGCGTCAGTACGATACTATCCAGCACCCTTCCGGTCGCACTGTGGTCGTTGAAGGAGTAGATGTTATGGCCGCTGCGGTCATAGACCGATACGGACCAGAACGGGACGTTTCCCGGTGCCTTCACCCGCACCATCCCTTCGGACAGATCGAACCGGCAAGCCGCCGCATAAAACAGCGGATCGCCGGATTTCACCACTGGCGTACCGCCGGCCCCTGCGTCCAGCCTGGTCATCCGATAAAGGTCGGAGGCCATGGCCAGCCGCGACCAGGCATTTCGTTCGGAAAATTCCGGGACAAGCAGCAGCACGATGATGTGTACGATGCCAGCGCCAAGCAGGCCGAGCAAGATCGCGTGCAGCAGCCTACGCATTGCAGCCGACCTTCACGATCTTTGGCAGCGTGACATCCGAAAGGCCCGTACTGCTGGCGATCGGCGTGTCGTAGAATGTCAGCACGAGATCCATCCGGCCGAAGCCGTCGGAAAGCAGCCAGTTGCCGGGTGCGGGGCGGTTGCTGACGGAAATCACCACGGAATTGTCGGGCTGGCGCAGCACCTGATAGGATTGAAGTGCCGCAAGCCGTGGCTTGCCGGTCTCGACCACGCCGAGCGATTGATCGGCGGCATAGAGGGTCCAGAACCGGGCTGTGGGAAAGTCGCCTTCGATTTGATAGGCGCATTGGCGTTTCAACTGTTCGCCATCGGAATCGCGTTCGGCAATAAAGGACAGGCCTTCCGCCTGCCCGAGTGCAAGGACACCCTCGCGCGCCACGCGGGCTTTCGAATAAGGATCCGCCGCCTGCGTGCCGATATCGGGGAACGCCGTCCATGGGCCGATCCTGATCGCGCCGATGCCATCCTGCGTCTTGAGAGCGTACCAGACGCTGCCGCCGCCACCGCCGAGGGCTATGGCAAGCGCGAGGAGCGTCAGGAATGCGTTCTTGAGCATGAAGAGTCGCGGGAAAGAGGGAATGCCGCTCGGGGATACGCGGGGCAGGGGGCCGTGGCAAGCGGACCTCTGTGGAATTGCCGGCGAGAAGGACAGCCTGACCGGTCGTGCCGGCATTAAAGCGCCGACAGGGCCTCCGGCGTCGCGGGCGCCTGGAGGACGGGCGCCGACTGGAACAGTCTTGTGATGTCCCTGAGCGCCCGCGTGGTTTGGCTGGACAGCACCGGCGGGCGCTCGGCGGCGGCGTCGGCCGCTGCCTGCTCGGCATTCTTCTTTTCCGCTTCCTCGGCCTTGGCGGCGATCTCTTCGTCGACGAAGGGATGATCGAGACCGGGGATCGGCTTGAGATCGATATTCTGGTGCGCATAGACCATCAGCCGCTGCCAGACCATCGCCGGCAGCGAGCCGCCGGTCATGTTGTTGGTCGGAGTGAAGTCGTCATTACCGAGCCACACAGCAGCCGTGTAGTTGCCGGTGAAGCCGACATACCAGGCGTCGCGGTAAGATTGCGTAGTGCCGGTCTTGCCGGCCGAAACGATATTCGGAAGGGCAGCGCGCCGCGCCGTACCCATCACCGGCACTGCCGCCAGCATGGTGTTCATAGATTTCAGCGCCTGCTCCGAGAGCACACGGCGCGGCGGCGGCGCGTCCTTGGCGAAATCGTAAACCACCTCGCCGGTACGGGTGACGAGTTGGGTGATGCCATGCCGGGAGCCGACAAAGCCGTTCTGGGCGAACACGCTATAGCCTGTCGCCTGGTCCATCACGGTCATGCCCGATGTGCCGAGCACCATCGTCTTGTGCGATTCGAGCGGCGATTCGACGCCCATGGCTTCCGCCATCGCCTTGATCGGCTTTATGCCGAGATGATTCTTGGCAAGCCGCACCGGCACGGTGTTGACCGATTTGGCCATCGCCGTGATCAGCGTGACCTTGCCGGCGCGTCCGTCATTGTAATTGTGCGGCGACCAGGCACCCCAGGAGATCGGCGCGCCGGAAACGACGGAGTCCGGCGTGAAGCCGTGCTCCATTGCTGTTGCGTATACGTAGGGTTTGAACGATGAGCCGCTCTGGCGCAGCGCCTTGGTGGCACGGTTGAACTGGCTGGCACCGTAGTCGCGGCCGCCGACGATCGCCCTGACTGCGCCATTGGTTTCGATGACGACCATAGCGCCTTCGGTGACGTTGTATTCCTTGCCGAACTGGCGGAGATGGAACTCCATCGATTCTTCCGCGGCGTTCTGGATGTTGGCGTCGAAAGTGGTGTGAGCGACCAACGAATGCTGGCCGGACTTTGCAGCGATCTTTTTGACCTCTTCGAATGCCCAGTCGAGGTAGTAATCCGGGCTCTTCTGCTCGCCGCGATCGACGATTTCGGCCGGATGCAGCCGCGCCTGCAGCACCTGACCCTCGCTCATGAAGCCGGCCTCGACAAGGTTGGACAGCACCACATTGGCCCGCGCCCTGGCAGCAGGCAGGTTGATGTGCGGCGCGTATTTGGTCGGTGCCTTGAACAGGCCGGCCAGCATCGCCGCTTCGGCGAGGTTCACATCCTTGACGCTTTTGCCGAAATAAAAATCGGCGGCCGCTTCGATACCAAACGTGCCGCCGCCCATATAGACGCGGTCGAGATAGAGCTGCAGGATCTCCTTCTTCGACAGATTGGCCTCGAGCCACAGCGAGAGGAAGGCTTCCTTGATCTTGCGTTCCAATGTCCGTTCATTGGTCAGGAACAGGTTCTTGGCCAGCTGCTGGGTGATGCTCGATCCGCCCTGAACCACAGAATTCGCCCGCACATTTGCGAAGATCGCGCGCGAAAGACCGAGCGCATCGATGCCGTAGTGATCGAAGAAACGCCGATCCTCGGTGGCCAGCACCGCCTTGATTACCTGGTCGGGCATCTCGTCGACCGGCACCGAATCACGCTGGATGATGCCGCGCTGGCCGATCTCGTTGCCATAGCGGTCGAGGAAGGTGACGGCGAAATCGCCCTGGGCACGCCAGTCGCCAGTGGTTTCCTGGAAGGCCGGCAAGGCAAGCGCCAGCATGACGACGATGCCGCCGGCGCCGAGCGTGAGGCCCTCGCTCAACATTTCGATGATGCCGCGGCGCCAGCCGGAGACGCGGAAGCGCCGGAAAAAAATGGTGGCCGCTTCCCAGAACCGACGCGCTTTGAAGCCGATCTCGTAGAGCGAGGAATCGAACCACGCATCCGCCGCCAGCAGCCTTGCGGCAATCGGACCTCTTCTCTTGCGTGGTTTCAAAGGACTGGCCATTCCAGGATCCGGCTGCGGCTGCGCCCCCACTGAGAAACTGCCTGCGGGCAATTTCAGGGCGGCGCGCCAGCCAAGACTATTCGTCCATTTTGGCCCCGCTCACAAGGGCGAGGAGGACTTTCGCGGCACAGTTTTTAGGTAGGAGGGTAGGGCTTGAGGGCCACCCCCTCCACCGCCTTGCAAGCGCGCGCCCGCTTTCAACATTATCGCGCCGCGATAAAGCGCATGAAATGCGCCACGTCGGCGTCGCTTGGCTCCTGGCCGGTGAAACTGCGCAGATAGGCGGCAAGATGACTGACTCTCGCCTCGACCGGTTCCTTGAGGTCGAGCACATAATAACCGATCTGCATGTAATAAAGGACACGGGCACGGATGAAGGCATCCTCTTCGTCGTAGCCATGCCGGCGATACATGTCGCGGATCGCGCCCAGTCGGTCATTGTCGGCCTGGTCGATGGCCCGGCGCACGTCGTCGGAGCGACGCGCCCATTCCCGGATGGCGAAGTCGAGCCTGGGATTGAACAGGCGCTCGTCCGCCCAGCATTCGAACACGTTCATGACGCCCATGATGATGCTTTCGGCTGGCCGCTGCGCGCGTTCGACGATCGACTTGGTGTTCGTATCCCGCCAATGGGCAAGCAACTGGTCGAGCAGATCCTGACGGCTCTCGAAATACCAGTAGAAGCTAGAGCGCGAAACGCCGAGCTTCTGGCCGAGCGGCAGCACGCGCACGCTTTCGATGCCGTCTGAAATCAATGTCTGGAGCGCAAGATTGATCCAGTCCCAACGCGTCACCTTGATGTTGCCGGGCGCCGGTTCGTCCTGCCGAGCAATCTTGATCATGGCCGCACAATAGGCATGAGTGGGAGCTGCATACAACCGTACTAGACACATATGTACAGTGCAAGTATCCTGCCCACTCAACGAACTGGGCCGAGCGGCCGGCGCACGTCATCGCGGCTTCTCCCTACGATCCCCCGGGCAGGGCAATACGGCAGGCAATACGGCAATGAGGAGTATCCGCCATGATCGATGACGCCGCACGTGATTTCAGGCGCGAACGCAGGCGCGGACGAACCGGCGAGGCCGGCAGCGAGAGCAGCCGCCGACCGGACTATCGTTCGCTGAAGAACCCGTTTCTGCCGCAACCGATCTTTTCGGCCGACCAGGTCGCCGCGATTCACGACACGGCGCTGCGCGTGCTCGAGGAACTCGGCGTCAAGGTGCTGCTGCCGGAGGCGCGTGTCACGCTTGCCCGTGCCGGCGCTTTGGTCGACGAGGACAGCCAGATGGTGCGCATCGGCCGCGACATTGTCGCGGCGGCGCTGGCCTCGGCGCCGAAATCGATCCGGGCGCACGCTGGTGACCGTGCCCGCGACCTGACGCTCGAGCTCGGCTCGATGACATTTCTGGCGGGATCCGGGGCGCCGAACGTCACCGATCTAGAGCGCGGCCGGCGGCCGGGAACGCTTGCCGCTTTCGAGGATCTCATCCGCCTGGTGCAGCATTTCGACGTGCTGCACATGCTGGGGCCTTGCATCGAGCCGCAGGACATCGACAACCGTTTCCGCCATTATGCCGTCAACCGGGCTCAACTGACGCTCTCAGACAAGTTCCCGTTCGTCTTCGCGCGCGGCACGCCGCAGGTCGAGGACGGCTTCGAGATGCTGCGCCTGGCGCGCGGCCTGTCCGAGGACGAGTTCCGTTCGGGCGCTCACTGCTACACCGTCATCAACACCAACTCGCCACGCCAGCTCGACATCCCGATGGCGCAAGGCATCATCGACTTTGCTAAGGCGGAGCAAGTGTTGATCATCACACCTTTCTGCCTCGCCGGCGCCATGGCGCCGATCACGGTGGCCGGTGCGCTGACGCTGCAGCACGCCGAAGCGCTAGCCGGGCTGACGCTGGCCCAGATCGTGCGGCCGGGCACGCCGGTCGTCTATGGTTCCTTCTCCTCCAATGTAGACATGAAGTCGGGGGCGCCGGCGTTCGGCACGCCGGAGCACGTCAAGGCGACACTCGGCGCCGGTCAGCTTGCGCGCTTCACCGGTCTCCCCTGGCGATCCGGCGGCGGCAGCGCCGCCAACATCTCGGACGCGCAGGCGGCCCACGAAACGCAGTTCGCGCTGTGGGGCTCGGTGCTTGCGGGTGCAACGGTCTGCATCCATGCCGCGGGCTGGCTCGAAGGCGGCTTGAGCGTCTCCTTCGAGAAGCTGATCACCGATGTCGAGGCGCTGCAGACGGTCGCCGAGCTCTGCGCGGCGACGCCCGGCGACGAGGACGCGATCGGCTTTGAGGCTATCGCTGAAGTACAGCCGGGCGGGCATTTCTTTTCGGCCAGGCACACAATGGCGCGCTACCGCACCGCATTCTACGAGCCGCTGGTCGCCGACTGGTCGAATTTCGGCACCTGGACCGAAGCTGGGTCAAGAACCGCGACCGAGCGCGCAACCGGCATCTGGCAACGGCTGCTGGCCGATTTTCGCCCGCCGGCTTCCGCCGCTGCAACATCAGGTGTTCTCGACGAGTTCATCGCTCGCCGCACCGAGCAGGGCGGGGCAGCGCCGGTCTCTTGAGCTTCAGCGCAGCGTCCCTGCGCGAACAGGTGGCGGCGGTTGTGAGCCCTTGCAGTATCCGAGCCGCGGAGGTGTACCTTGCCCCTGACAGTTCGGCAGTCATCCCGTTTCGCTTGTCTATCGCGACGAAATCGGGCGGAGGCGCTGCGCCGTCATTCGCTATCCTCGGGGTGGAGCCGCCGCAGCGGCGGGGCGTGCGGACGTCAGTCCAAAGCGGGCGCAAAGGTCTGGAACACTCTCGAAGTCCATATCCAGTTCGTACTTCCGCAAAAGTTCGCCGGACTTTGTTCTGTCGGGCCAGATCGCGGCCAATTCTCGGAAATAGTCCTCGAAGCCCGCCGGCGAAATCACCTCGATGATTTCGCACTGCCTGTCGCCCGCATTCCAGAACGTATGCCACTGGCCTCGCGGCTTGAACACCCATGTGCCCGGCCCGGCGGTAACGACGTCGTCGCCAAGCAACGCGCCCAGATTGCCGCTCAGCACATACGAATATTCATCTTCGCGGTGATGCCGGTGCAACGGCGCCGCCAGCGCACGGGGGGCGAGCGGATGGTGCACGATGGAGAAGCGCTCGCCGGTATGGAATCCGTCTATCTTCCAGTGGATGCCGAAACCACCCAGGTCGAAACGGTCGCAGGCTCCAGGCAGAACTGTGATGGGGCCCGATGCCTGGTTGGCAGTCGGATGAGCTGTCGTATGTTGGAGGCTCGAGTCAGGCATTGCGCGTTCCATATCATCTCCTGAAAATGGGTGTACGCTGCCGATCACCCATTTCTAGGCGTCATTCAAACCCATGTCAATATCGGTGATCACGTGAGTTCACTGAAAGAAGGCCGGCGGCGCTCATATCGATTGCAACGGCGCGCGGTCAAGCAGGCCGAGACCCATCTTGCGCTGGCCCGCGCGGCATTCGAGCTGCACAGTTCGGTGGGTCCATCGCGAACAACCGTGAGCGCCATCGCCGAGAAGGCCGGGGTGCAGCGGCTGACCGTCTACCGTCATTTTCCCGACGAGGAAGCGGTCTTTAATGCTTGCTCAGCGTATTCGTTCGGCCAGGATCCGCCTCCCGACCCTGAAACCTGGCGATCGATCGTCGAACCGGAAGTCCGGCTGCGGACGGCGCTTTTTCAACTCTACGGCTACTACAGACGCAAGCGGCAACTCCTAGCCAATCTGTATCGCGATGCGGAAATGCCGGTTGTCGCTGCCGCACTGGCCCGCCGGCGAGAGGTTCTCGCAAAAGGCGTCGCGGTTCTTTCACAAGGCTGCTTCGATCCGAATGGCGGAACTGCAAGGTTGCTCGTTGCCGCGATAGGACATGCGCTGGACTTCACGACCTGGCTGTCGCTTGTGGAGAACCAGGGCCTCTCGGACGAAGAGGCGGTGGAAACCATGCTCGTCTTCGTCCGCAGCGTCAGGTCGAGTTTGCGAGCTGCCGAGTAACACGCCGTTGACTTGAATGCCGTCGGCGCTGGAAACGGATGCTTGTCGACTTTAGCCCCCGGTCTCTGGATAAGGCCGATCCCGCGACCTACATAGGACGCTTGTCCGCGATCTTTTTCGGGTTGCGGCGTATCGTACCGGCGTCGGTTTTCCTGTGCGTGTCGGCGAGCCTGTGAATGCGATCGAAGCGGCTTTCCTCGGCCACTTTGGTCTTCGCCGCTGCATTTGGCATCGGGACGAATGCGACCATGGATCGATCTCCTTGCCGATGGGGCTCGCGCCGGGGAGGATGCCCCGGCGACCTGTCCTTCAAGGTCTGTTACCAGCAGCGGATGGTCAGTAGCCGCCCATGCCAGCCGCAGGCGCGGCATCCTTGGCTGGAATGTCGGTGATCATGGCTTCCGCTGTGATCAGCAATGCCGCGATCGAACCGGCATCCTGCAGTGCTGTCCGCACCACCTTTGCCGGATCGACGATGCCGACCTTGATCATGTCGACATAGATCTCGTTTTGGGCATCGAAGCCCTGGTTGTGATCCTTGCTGTCCATAAGCCTGCCGACAACGATCGAACCTTCGACGCCGGAGTTCTCGACGATCTGGCGAATTGGCGCTTCGAGCGCTCTCGACACGATCGAAATACCCGCCGTCACATCGGCATTGGCTCCGGTCAGCCCATTCAGCACGGCCTTGGCGCGCAGCAGCGCGACACCGCCGCCGGCAACGATCCCTTCTTCCACCGCCGCGCGCGTGGCGTTCAGCGCGTCGTCGATACGATCCTTCTTTTCCTTGACCTCGGACTCGGTCGCACCACCAACGCGAATGACCGCGACGCCACCAGCGAGCTTGGCCAGCCGCTCCTGCAGCTTCTCCTTGTCGTAGTCGGAGGTGGTTTCCTCGATCTGCCCCTTGATCTGCTGGACACGCGCCTGGATCGTGGCCTTCTCACCTGCACCGTCGATGATCGTCGTCTTGTCCTTTTCGATCAGCACGCGCTTGGCGCGGCCGAGCATGTCGACGGTGATGTTCTCGAGCTTGATGCCGAGATCTTCGGAAATCATCTGGCCGGCGGTGAGCACGGCGATGTCTTCCAGCATCGCCTTGCGGCGGTCACCGAAGCCCGGCGCCTTGACGGCCCCGACCTTGAGCCCACCGCGCAGTTTGTTGACGACCAGCGTCGCCAGCGCTTCACCTTCGACGTCCTCGGAGATGATCACCAGCGGCTTGCCGCTTTGCACCACGGCTTCGAGGATCGGCAGCATCGCCTGCAGATTGCCGAGTTTCTTTTCGTGGATAAGGACATAAGGGTCCTCCAACTCGACGCGCATCTTCTCGGCATTGGTGACGAAATAGGGGCTGAGATAGCCACGGTCGAACTGCATACCCTTGACGACGTCGAGTTCTGTGTCGGCGGTCTTGGCTTCCTCGACAGTGATGACGCCATCATTGCCGACCTTGTCCATTGCCTTGGCGATCATGGCGCCTACAGTTGCGTCGCCATTGGCGGCAATGGTGCCGACCTGCGCGATTTCACTGGAAGACTTGACCTTCTTGGCGCGTGCCTGGATTTCTCTGACGACGGCGGTGACGGCAAGATCGATGCCACGCTTCAGGTCCATCGGGTTCATGCCGGCGGCAACGAATTTGGCGCCCTCGCGCAGGATGGAAGCGGCAAGCACCGTGGCGGTGGTGGTGCCGTCGCCGGCGAGATCGTTAGTCTTCGAGGCCACTTCGCGCACCATCTGGGCACCCATGTTCTCGAACTTGTCGGAGAGCTCGATTTCCTTGGCCACCGTCACCCCGTCCTTGGTGATGCGCGGCGCGCCGTAGGCCTTGTCGATGATGACGTTGCGGCCCTTGGGGCCGAGCGTCACCTTGACGGCGTTGTTGAGGATTTCGACACCGCGCAGCATCCGGTCACGCGCATCGGTAGAGAATTTGATTTCCTTGGCAGGCATGATTTTTCCCATTCGATTGGTTGTGGCAAGGCGCTGACAGCGCCGCCTGAATCAAAAACTTGGAGCGTCCTTTGCGCGTCCAAGACGCGCGGCACTCCAATCAGGCGGCTTTCTTGGCAGCCGCGGTCTTCTCGAGGCCGCCCATCTCGCCCTTGTCGATGATGCCCATGATGTCGGCCTCCTTCATGATCAGAAGGTCCTCACCGTCAATCTTGACCTCGGTGCCGGACCATTTGCCGAACAGAATGAGGTCGCCGTGCTTGACGTCGAGCGCGATCAGCGCGCCGTTTTCGTCACGCGCGCCTGGCCCGACGGCGATCACTTCGCCTTCCTGCGGCTTTTCCTTGGCATTATCGGGGATGATGATGCCGCCCTTGGACTTGGTGTCGCTTTCGGCGCGCCGAATGACGACGCGATCGTGGAGGGGCCGGAATTTCATGGAAACTTCTTTCTGGGGCCAGCTTAGGCGGCCGCTCCCTTCTATAGGCCCGTTGGCACTCGATTGATAGGAGTGCCAAAAAATATTCATGCTCTGTCGGAAACTATTGAATAGTATTATTTTGCTGTTTCATTTTCAGAATTTCGACCAATTCAAAATAATCCGGAAGTTGAATTTTTCGTTCCGAGTACCTATTTTAGATGGGAAATTCACTTTCATAATCTCGGTCAAAAGGAGATTTTATCGATGGCGGAATTTAGCCAGAACATCATGGAAAAAGCTGAAGCGCGCTTCATGGAGAAGCAGAAGAAAACCGCGGAACGCAACCAGGCAACGGCCGAATATGTTTCCGAGGCCAAGGCCAGGACCATTAAGACGGCAAGATTGCGGGCGTTGCGGCTGGCCAAGGAAGAGGCCGACCGCGCCGCGGAGGCCCTCAATCCCGTCGCCCCCAAGAAAAAGCGGGCGTCGCGGGCGGTCAAGAAAGCATACGTTGCATCAACGGAGGTCAAGTCATGAGCCTGACATTTCCCAATCGAAGCCGCAGCTACGACGAGGCGGGCAAACGCATCCGCTTCGTCGGCCATGACGGCATGTTCCAGATTTCCTTCTCTGTCGCGACTGATGCCATCTCGAAGGCACCATCAGAGGCACCAACTGCTGAAGCCACCTATCTGGCGGCGTTCGACACCGCCTCCAGTTCCATCCATGAAATCGCCAGAAATGCCTATGCCCGCACTCGCAAGAGCATATATGTGCTGACCGCGGCCGATTTTCGCTAAATCCCGACGGGCTGCGCGATCGGGGCCAACACCCAGATTCCAACCTTGGCGCAAATGCCGCCTGAGGCCGGCTCAGGATTCGCCGTCCGCCTTTGCCCGCCGCTTGACGTCTCGGCTGTTCAGCCGATCGGCCAGCGCGTCCGCATCGCGTGTGTTCATGCCAACCATGACCTGGTGCTTCAGCTCGACGGGCTGGCCGGTGAAGACATCGAAGACGGTCCAGCTGTGCGGATGCTCCATGCGCAGTGCGTAGCGGTTTGCCATCCCGGCATCCTTTTTCGTTTCTGCCCCCGATCGATGGATGTCGATTGGTCAGGCCTGCATAATGAAGAACACTGCCGCCAGTACAAGGACCGTCCACACAACGACGGACAGCTTCAAGGCCAGGGCCCCGTGTGAAGACAAAAGCTTCCGAATGCGGATCACCATGTTCTTCGACACGGTCGGCGCCGCAGCAATGGCTGCTGGCGGCTTGATCCCAAGCTTTCCAAAGACAGGCAGCAGCGATGGCTCGCGCACGAAAATAACCTCGAATGTCCGGAGAAAACCGAGCACCTTCATAGCACCGTTTTTTAAACGCCTTGCATGCCAAATGAGAGAAGGCACGGTTGGTCACCAACCGTAAAGACATCCCTGACTCGAAAGGCCGCGTCATTGGGGTCCCGTGATCTGGCGCCAGAACTTCAACGCGGCTACGCTGCAAGCGGAAATCCCTAACGGGGTGAAGGCCCGTTCAGCCGTGACGGGCGAGGGAGAAGACGATGACCGCGCCGGCCGCCGCGCTGCAGAAGGCCTTGTTCGAAGCGCTGAACGGTGATGGTTCCCTGTCAGCTGCATTGGGCGGCGCAAAACTGTTCGATCATGCCCCGGAAAATGTCCCATTTCCCTATGTCACCTACGGCCGGACCAGCGTCTACGACTGGACGACCGGCATGGAGAACGACGCCGAGCAGCTTTTCACGCTGCATTTCTGGTCGAAGTCCGAGGCGAGGAATGAAATGCTCGATGCGATGGACCTTGTCAGCACCCGCCTTCAGGATACGGCGCTCGCGCCCGACGAGCATCACCGCGTCAATCTCAGGCTCGAATTCACCGAGGACCGTTATGACGAGGATCTTTCAGCCTGTCACGGGCTGCTGCGTTTTCGCGCCGTGACGGAAGAAAACGCCTGACGCGCTTTCAATCTGGCTGCAACAGAGTCTAGACTGCGCTTGGATGAATTTGCCGGGTTGGGGCGGCGAAAATCCTAAGCTCGGTTGTCTCGCGTTTCAGGGGGTGAGATAGGCATGTGTTGCAGGCGTTCACTGTTCATTTCACGTTCAGCACCGATGCGTTAGGACGCTGATCATGAAAACGCTTCGCTCCCATTTCCGAACCGCGACATTGGCGCTCTGCGCTGCCGGTCTGTTTGCGTCGCAGGCGACGGCGCTGCCGGTCGTCGTGCCCGAGCAGAACCGGCCAATCGTCCTGGCTGCCTCCGACTGCTACGCGATCGGTCAGCAGGTTGCCGAGCAGAATGGCGGCACGCTGGCCAAGGCGGCGCAGTCGACGCGCGGTGGCCAGCCGGTCTGCGTCATCGTCGTGCTGGTCCCGGGCAAGGACGGGCAGCGCCCGCGCCGCACCGAGATCGTGGTTCCGCTGAACTGATCCCTGCCGTTTCCCAGGCGCTGGAATCGGCCTATATCTGACCAATTCTTCAACAGGTGTTGATCCCAGCATGCGCGTACTGGTCGTCGAAGATGACAAGGATCTCAACCGGCAGATATCAGACGCGCTGGTCGATGCCGGCTATGTCGTCGACCGGGCTTTCGACGGTGAGGAAGGGCATTTCCTCGGCGATACCGAACCCTATGACGCCGTGGTGCTCGACATCGGCTTGCCGCAGATGGACGGCATCAGCGTAGTCGAGCGCTGGCGGCGCGGCGGCCGCAAGATGCCGGTCCTCATTCTGACGGCCCGTGATCGCTGGAGTGACAAGGTATCCGGCATCGACGCCGGCGCCGACGACTATGTCACTAAGCCGTTCCACATCGAAGAGGTGCTGGCCAGGGTCCGGGCGCTCATCCGGCGCGCGGCCGGCCATGCATCGTCCGAGCTGACCTGCGGGCCGCTGCGGCTCGACACCAAGGCCTCCAAGGCTGATGTCGACGGCGTGCCGCTGAAGCTGACGTCGCACGAATTCCGCCTGCTTGCCTATTTGATGCACCATATGGGCGAAGTCGTGTCCCGGACCGAGCTGGTCGAGCATCTCTACGATCAGGATTTCGACCGCGATTCCAACACAATCGAGGTCTTTGTCGGGCGGCTTCGCAAGAAGATGGGCATCGACATGATAGAAACCGTTCGCGGCATGGGCTATCGAATGCGTGAGCCGGAGGCGTAAGGCGGAACCGCTCAAACAGACTGCAAGAACGCCGCTTTCACTGCGGTTCTGGCCGCGTTCGCTGGCGTTCCGGGTGATCGCCTTTTCCACGGTCTGGGCGATACTCACCCTGATTGTCATCTTCACACTGATCACGACCCTCTATCGCCAGGCGAGCGAGCGCGGTTTCGACAGCTTGTTGTCGGCGCATCTGTTCAATCTGATCGGCTCGGTCGGTGTGTCCGAAGGCGGTTCGCTGACCGGCGCTCCCGACCTTGGCGATCTTCGGTTCTCGGAGCCGAATTCCGGCTGGTACTGGTCGGTGGAGCCTGCGTCGGAAGGCGTGCGCGGTGAGCTGCACTCCTCCTCGATGACCAAGACGATCCTGTCGCCAAGCGTCGCCGAGGTCCCTTTCAATGCCAGCTTCCAGCGCAGCTATGCGACAGAAGGCATCAATGGCGAGGAGTTGGAAGTGTTCGAGAGCGAATTCGTACTCGACGCGAAAAATCGCGCAGCGCGCTTCCGTGTCATGGGCAACAGGACCGAGCTCGAGCAGGAGATAGGTGCCTTTCAGCGTCGCCTGCTGACCTATCTTTCCCTGTTCGGCGTCGGCATGATCGCCATCAACGCCATTGCCATCCTGCTGGGCCTGCAGCCACTGCGCCGGGTCAGGGACGCTCTCGCCATGGTGCGCGAAGGAACCGCGCAAAGGCTCGACGGCCGCTTCCCAGCCGAGATCGAACCGCTCGCCAACGAGACCAATGCGCTGATTGAAAACAACAAGCGTATCGTCGAGCGCTCGCGGACGCAGGTCGGCAACCTCGCCCATTCACTGAAGACGCCGCTGGCGGTGCTGATCAACGAGGGGCGGGCGCTCGGCGGCGCCAAGGGCCAGCTCATAGCCGAGCAGGCCGCCTCGATGCAGAAGCAGGTTGATCATTATCTGCAGCGCGCCCGGGTCGCGGCGCAGCGCGACAGCGTCGTCTACCGCACGCCGGTGGCACCGCTGGTCCAACGCATGGTGCGCGTGCTGCAAAAACTCAACCCGCAGACCGCTCTCTCGCTTTCGCTGCCGGCAGTCGATATCGTCTTTGCCGGCGAACGCGAGGATCTGGAAGAATTGCTTGGCAATCTGCTCGACAATGCCATGAAATGGGCAAAGAGCGCGGTCGCCGTGTCGGTGGCACCAATCTCCGGCAAGAAGAGTGGCGCCGGCAAGGAGGGTGCGGTCAATCTGTTCGAGATCAGCATCGAGGATGACGGCCCGGGCATTCCCGAAGACAAGGCGCGCGAGGCGCTGAAGCGCGGACGGCGCCTCGACGAGACAAAGCCGGGGACCGGGCTTGGACTTGCCATTGTCGCCGACCTCGTCAATGAGTATGGAGGCGTTCTGGCTCTGGAACGGTCGAGCATGGGCGGGTTGAAGGCGGTGGTTCGATTGCGGAGCCTTCACTAGACTTATGCTTTTGCTGGGCTAGTCGACATTGATCGACGGTGCGTGATATTGCGGCATGTCGACTGGTCCCGGAGCCGTCGGCCGCGGCCAAATTTCCGACAAACATCGACACTATGGCCACGCCGACTTCCCCGATGGCGCGGCCCAGCTCTAACTCAAGAAAACCGGTTGTTGGCATGAAGATTCGCGTCGCGCTCGTCTCCGCACTGCTGGCCGTTTCCGGCTGCACGACGCTGGGCAACAGCCCGGGGCCTACGGTGGCGCCGCAGCCGGCCGCCACGCCGCCAAGTGACGGCAAGATCGCGACGACGATCATTTCCGCCATGGGGGGCGGCCTCGTCAGCGGATCGATCGGTACCGGCTTGAGCGATCCGGAAAAGCGCAAGGCGCTGGAGGCGGAATACAGGGCGCTCGAGCACACGGCGAGCGGCCAGAAGGTGACGTGGAAGAGCGATCGGTCGGCGCATTACGGTGAAGTCGTGCCCGCCCAGCCCTATCGTGTCGGCTCGCAGGACTGCCGGCAATACACCCATACAGTCTTTACCGGCACCGCCGGCGCCACCGCGCGCGGAACGGCTTGCCGCAACGCCGATGGCAGCTGGACGCCACTGACATAACGACCGGCCGGATAGCTCCGGTTGACATCCATCAAGGACATGCGACGCATCTGCCGTCAAAGCGTCGCAGGACGCCTGTGTTGGCAGGGCAGGGCTCTGCCGTTATTGGAAGAAGCATGCTGTTCTGGGTCATAGCTGCCATTCTCACGCTGGGTGCAAGCCTGGCGGTTCTGCTGCCGCTGGCTGGCGGCCCGAAGGGTGGTTCAGCGAGCAGCGATTATGACCTTGAAGTCTATCGCGACCAGTTGTCCGAGCTTGACCGGGACGTGGCGCGTGGCTTGATCCAGCCGGCGGAGGCCGAAGAGGCGCGTGCCGAGATCGCCCGCCGCATCCTTCGCCTGGACAATGTCGCCGACAAGGCAGCGGCGCGGCAGCCGTCGACGGCGACCAGACTGGTTGCGACGGCCGCGGTCCTGGCGATTCCCCTGGTCAGTTGGGGGTTGTACAGCCAACTCGGCTCGCCCGATCTGCCGTCGCAGCCGCTCAGCGAGCGGATGGCCAAGAATCCCGCCGACAGTTCGGTGGACGAGCTGGTGGTGCGCGCCGAGGCCCATCTTGCCGCCAATCCGTCTGATGGCAGGGGTTGGGATGTTCTGGCGCCGGTCTATCTGCGCATGCAGCGGTTTTCCGACGCGGTGACGGCATACCGCAACGCCATTCGCCTCGACGGCGACAGCGCCGCTCGCCAGGCCGGCCTCGGCGAGGCGATAGCCAGCGCAGCGGGCGGCATTGTTTCGGCCGACGCTCAGGCCGCTTTCGAGGCGGCGCTGAAGCTCGATCCGGCAAATCCGAAGGCCAGCTTTTATCTCGCGTTGGGCATGGCGCAGGAAGGCCGCACTGAGGAGGCGACAGCTGGCTGGCAGAAAATGCTCGCGGCCTTGCCGAAGGATTCGCCATGGCGCGGCCCAGTCGAGCAGGCACTGGCCGAATCCGCCAGGCGGAGCGTCGCTTCGGGAGAGCCTGCAAAAGGCCCGAACGCCGGGGATGTCGAGGCCGTCTCGTCGATGTCGCCGCAGGACAGGGAAGCGATGATCAACACCATGGTGGCGGGGCTTGATGAAAAACTTCGCCAAAACCCGCGCGATACGGAAGGATGGATGCAGCTTATTCGTTCCTATGTCGTGCTGGGCAAGGCCGATCAGGCACGCGATGCGCTCAATCGCGGTATCGCCGTTTTTGGCTCCGATAGTGAGGAAGCGAAGAAATTCACCGCCTTTGCCGTCTCGCTCGGCCTGACGGCGACGGAGTAAAACATGACGCGCAAGCAGAAAAGACTGTCGGTGATCGCCGGAGGGTTGGCCTTTCTCGGTGCCGCCACCGGCCTGACCTTCTACGCGCTCGGCCAGAAGGCCTCCTACTTCTACATGCCCGCCGATCTGACCACCGCCAGCCTGCAGCCAGGGCAGCGTATCAGGCTCGGCGGCCTCGTCGAAAAAGGCACGATCGAGCGCGATCAGGGGGCCACTGTCGCCTTTTCAGTGACCGACAACCAGAAGCAGGTCAAGGTCACCTACACCGGCATTCTCCCCGATCTTTTCCGCGAGGAGCAGGGCGTCATCACTGAAGGCACGTTTCGCCCGGACGGCGTCTTCGTCGCCGACAGCGTGCTGGCCAAGCACGACGAGAACTACATGCCCAAGGAGGTGGCCGACGGCCTCAAGGCCAAGGGCGTGTGGCAGGAGAGCAAGAGTGACTAAGCAGGATCCGCAAAAGTGTCTCACGGTTTTGCGGCAAGAAACTGCGGCAAAACAAAAACCTGGCGGGCTTTGCCACAATGGTTGAAACCGGACATTTCGCGCTGGTCCTGGCGTTCGCGCTGTCTTTGGTGCAGACGCTGGTGCCGCTGTTCGGCGCGCACATGAACAACCCCAGGATGATGGCCGTCGGCGGTCCGGTCGCAGTGACCGGCTTTGCCTTGACCGCTCTCTCCTTCGCGGCGCTGGCGATGGCCTATGCAACGTCGGATTTTTCGGTGGCCAATATCTGGGACAACTCGCATTCGCTGCAGCCGCTGATCTACAAGATCACCGGCACGTGGGGCAATCACGAAGGCTCGATGCTGCTCTGGGTGCTGATCCTGACCTTTTTCGGCGCGCTCGTCGCTGCTTTCGGCAGTAATCTTCCCGCGACCCTTCGAGCCAATGTGCTGGCCGTGCAAGGGGCGATCGGCGCCACCTTTTTCCTGTTCATCCTGGCGACGTCCAACCCGTTCGCCAGGCTCAATCCGGCGCCGATCGAGGGCCGCGATCTCAACCCGATCCTGCAGGACCTCGGCCTCGCCGTCCATCCGCCACTGCTCTATCTCGGCTATGTCGGCTTCTCGATCTGCTTTTCATTCTCAGTCGCCGCCCTCATCGAAGGTCGCATCGACGCGTCCTGGGCGCGCTGGGTGCGGCCATGGACGCTGGTCGCCTGGATGTTCCTGACAGGCGGCATCGCCATGGGCTCCTACTGGGCCTATTATGAACTTGGCTGGGGCGGGTTCTGGTTCTGGGATCCGGTCGAGAACGCCTCCTTCATGCCATGGCTAGCTGGCACGGCGCTGCTCCATTCGGCGATCGTCATGGAAAAGCGCTCTGCCCTGAAGATCTGGACGCTGTTGCTGGCGATCCTGACCTTCTCGCTGTCGCTGCTCGGCACCTTCCTAGTACGGTCCGGCGTGCTCACTTCCGTCCACGCCTTCGCTACAGATCCGACGCGCGGCGTGTTCATTCTCTGCATCCTGACCCTGTTCATCGGCGGATCGCTGGCGTTGTTCGCCTTTCGCGCCTCGAGGCTGACGCTCGGCGGCCTGTTTCATCCGATCTCGCGCGAAGGGGCGCTGGTCCTCAACAACCTGTTCCTGACCACGGCCACAGCCACCGTGCTGATCGGCACGCTTTATCCGCTGGCGGTCGAGGCCGTTTCAGCCGACAAGATTTCGGTCGGCGCGCCGTTCTTCAACCTGACGTTCGGGCCGCTAATGGTGCCGCTTCTGGTCGTTGTCCCGTTCGGGCCGCTGCTGGCCTGGAAGCGTGGCGACATTTTCGCCGTTGCCCAGCGGCTGGTGGCGGCCTTCGCTGCAGCGCTTCTGGCCGTGCTGGTGACGGCCTTGTTCATCGACGGCGCGTCGGTGTTCGCAGCACTCGGCGTCGGCCTGGCCTTTTGGCTGATCTGCGGGGCGCTCACCGATGTTGCCGTCAAGTCCGGCTTTGGCATTGTCGCGCCCGGCGTCATGCTCAGGCGCTTCGCCGGCCTGCCGCGTTCGGTCTTCGGCACTGCGCTCGCCCATCTCGGCCTCGGGCTGACGACGCTGGGCATCGTCGGCACGCTTTGCTTCGGCACCGAGAAGATCTTGTCGATGCATGCTGGCGAGACCGTGCAACTGTCCGGCCACACGCTGCGTTTCGAAGGGCTCTATCCGGCTCAAGGGCCTAATTACAGCGAGGATCGCGGCCGCTTCGCCCTGCTCGGCGCCGATGGAAGAACCACCGCCGTGATCACCTCGTCCAAGCGCTCCTATCCGGTCCGACAAATGACGACGACCGAGTCCGGTATCAAGACGATCGGGTTCAGCCAACTCTATCTCTCGCTTGGCGACGAGGGGGCCGACGGCTCCGTCGTGGTGCGGCTGTGGTGGAAGCCGCTGGTGACGCTGATCTGGGGTGGCGGCCTGGTCATGATGGCAGGTGCTGCGATGTCGCTCATGGACCGGCGCCTGCGCGTCGGGGCACCGTCGCGCCGCCGCAAGTCGGCGGGCGCCGTGCCTTCCGCGAGCCTGCCATGACCGCAAGATCTTCGCTGGTCTCGCTGATCCTGCTGCTGACGCTGTTATTTGCCGGCGCCGCACTTGCGGTGAAGCCAGACGAGGTTCTGGCCGACCCGGCGCTCGAGGCGCGGGCACGGACGCTCTCGGAGCAGCTGCGCTGCATGGTTTGCCAGAACCAGTCGATCGACGAATCCGATGCCGACCTTGCCCGCGACCTGCGCGTGCTGGTGCGCCAGCGCCTCGTCGCCGGCGACACCGACCAGCAGGTGATCGACTACATCGTTTCCCGCTACGGCGAGTTCGTGCTGTTGAAGCCGCGCTTCAGCCTGCGCAATGCGGTGCTCTGGGGCACGCCGGTCCTTCTGCTCCTTGTCGGCGGGATTTTCATCGTGCTGACCGCGCGGTCGCGCCGTTCGACGCCTACGGCCATGCTCACCGCCGAGGAGAGGGCAACGTTGGACAAGATGCTCGGTAACTAATTTGGCCATTCCTCCGGCGGCCAGTCCCCGGACGTGTGAATGACGTGCAAGATAACGACGCTCTCACGCCCGGCGATCGGCCGCAGCTCATAGGCAATGACGTAGGGCAAGCGGCTGATGGGCTTCTCATAGGTGCCTGTTACCCGGCCAGGCCGGCCCGTCGCCATGTCGCCAAGACCGCGGCCCGCATCACGAATGCGATCCGCAAGGCGTCTGGCGGCGGCTGGATTGTCCCGCGCGATGAAGGCGATTTGCTGTTTGATGTCGTCCAGCGCTTCTCGCGACCAGGTGACGAACCGCTTCACGCCTTGTCCGCGCGCCTGGCTTCCGACGCTTCGATGATGGCGTCGATTTCCGCCATGGCTTCGTCGTGCGGCACGACACGGCCAGTTGCCGCGTCGGCCATGCCGCGTTTGATGCCTTCGATGATCTCAAGCTCGCGATCGACATAGGCCGATATCGCCTCGGCCGCGAGGAAGGATTTGCTGCGCCGAGTGTCGGCGGCGATCCGCTCCAGCTTCAGCTTGGTTTCGGATGAAACCCGAATCGTCATGGTGGCGCTTGCAGTCATGGTGAAGGCCTTGTGCTGAACTGTGTACAATATAGGGCAAGGGACGGGCACAACCAAGGCGTTTGTGCCCGCAAACATTACGAAAGTTTCATGCACCGGAAATGGCGTCGTAATGTGCGCGCCTCTATTTCTCTTGCCCGAGGATGCCGACCGAAGCGCATCCCTTGAAAGAGGATACGAGACCCATGAATATAGCCCCCAATCCATATCCCCGCACCCGAAAACGCCTGATGGCTGCCGCCGCTTCAGTGGCCATTGCCGGCGCGATCGGCTTCGGCGCGGTTGCCACCGGGACAGCCCCGGTCCTGGCGGAGGCCGTGCGTGTCGAGGCACCGCAGGTCCCGAGCTTTGCCGATGTGGTCGAGCGCGTTTCGCCGGCGGTCGTAAGTGTCCGCGTCAAAGCCAAGATAGAATCGACCGCCGACGACGGCTCCGACCTGCCCGACGCCTTCGGCAATCTTCCCGATGATCCGCAATTGCGCCGCTTCTTCAGGGAGTTCCGCGGCTTTGGCGATCAGGATGGCCGGGATGGAATGCGACGTTTCGGACGCCGTGACCGCCAGCCGCGGCCGGTCGCCCAAGGATCCGGTTTCTTCATCTCCGAGGATGGCTACCTCGTCACCAACAACCATGTCGTCGGAGACGGCTCGTCCTTCACGGTGGTGATGGATGACGGCAAGGAACTCGACGCCAAACTGGTCGGCACAGATCCGCGCACCGATCTCGCAGTGCTCAAGGTCGAAGGCGACCGCAAGTTCACCTATGTCGACTTCGCCGACGATTCAAAGGTTCGCGTCGGCGACTGGGTCGTGGCCGTCGGCAATCCGTTCGGCCTCGGCGGCACGGTCACCGCCGGCATCGTCTCGGCCCGTGGCCGCGATATCGGTGCCGGCCCCTATGACGACTTCATTCAGATCGACGCCTCGGTGAACCGCGGCAATTCGGGTGGCCCGACCTTCAACCTCAACGGTCAAGTCATCGGCATCAACACCGCGATCTTCTCGCCGTCCGGCGGTAGCGTTGGCATTGCCTTCGACATTCCCGCATCGACCGCCAAACAGGTCGTGCAGGATTTGATGGAGGACGGCACCGTCCAGCGCGGCTGGCTTGGCGTCGAGATCCAGCCGGTCACCTCCGAAATCGCCGAATCGCTCGGGCTGAAGTCCGATAAGGGCGCGCTCGTTTCCAGCGCCCAGGACGATGGTCCCGGCAAGAAGGCCGGCATATCAGCTGGTGACGTCATCACTCAGGTGGACGGCAAGGACGTCGCTTCGCCGAAGGAACTCGCCCGCCTGATCGGCGCCTACCAGCCCGGCAAGCCGGTCGACGTCACGCTGTGGCGTGACGGCAAGAGCGAGACCGTCAAGGTAGATCTCGGCACGCTGCCTTCGAGCGACAAGCAGGCTTCGGCCGACCAGCAGCCTTCCGCTCCGCCAAAGGCCGATACGCTGGCCGATCTCGGCCTCACCGTCACCAGATCCGATGATGGCAAAGGGCTTGTGGTGACCGATGTCGATCCCGATAGCGATGCCGCCGATCGCGGCATCCAGCCCGGCGACGTCATCACCTCGGTCAATTCAATGGAGGTCAATGGCACCGACGACGTCGCCAAGGCCATGGCCGATGCCGCGAAGTCGGGCCGCAAGGCGGTGCTGATGCAGATCACCCGCGACGACAGCAACCGCTTCGTCGCGCTGCCTGTCGCCAAGAGCTGACGTTCCAGACTTTTCCGGTGCGGCGGTTTCAAACACCCCGAGCCGTCGCATGGGGAAAGCACGGGGCTTGAATACGTTAGTCAGTCATCGTGTTCCGCCCCAGCGGCAGCGGGCTCCCATCGCCCGCTGCCGCTCGAACAAAGCATGACGATATGCTCAAACAACAAAGCATGTCGCCCAAAAGTCCGCCTCGGGCTTGATCCGAGAGTGCCGGCGGCTCGGGGTCACCGACATTCCAAAACAAAGACTTACTGCGTATCCTTGAATCACTTTGTTCGCGATACGCCCTTGTGAGGCCACGACGCATATGCCGGCCACTCAATCTTCCAGCGAAATCGCGTATAACGGTCCCATGAAGATTCTCGTCATAGAAGACGATCGCGAAGCGGCCGATTACCTCCAGAAAGCCTTTACCGAGGCCGGCCACACCGCCCATGTCGCCGGCGACGGCGAAACCGGCTTCGCGCTCGCTGACTCTGGCGACTATGACGTGATGGTCGTCGACCGCATGCTGCCGCGCCGCGACGGCCTGTCGGTCATCGCCGGTCTGAGATCCAGAGGCAACACGACGCCGGTGCTGATCCTGTCGGCGCTCGGCGAAGTCGACGACCGGGTCACCGGCTTGCGCGCTGGCGGCGACGACTATCTGACCAAGCCCTATGCCTTTTCCGAGCTTCTGGCCCGGGTCGAGGTGCTGAACCGCCGCGCCAGCGCCAGGGAAGCCGAAACCGTCTACCGGGTCGGCGATCTCGAACTCGACAGGCTCTCGCATTCGGTGCGGCGCGCGGCGCGCGAGATTACCCTGCAGCCGCGCGAGTTCCGCCTGCTGGAATATCTGATGCGCCATGCCGGCCAGGTGGTGACGCGCACCATGCTGCTGGAAAATGTCTGGGACTATCATTTCGATCCGCAGACCAACGTCATCGACGTTCACGTCTCGCGGCTGCGCGGCAAGATCGAGAAGGGCTTCGACAAGCCGATCCTGCACACGGTTCGTGGCGCCGGCTATATGCTCAAGAGCGGGTAGCATGGCCCTTTCCATGCCGGCCATCATGAAGACGACGGCCGCGCGGCTTTCGGCGCTCTATCTGCTGCTGTTCGCCATCTGCGCGGTGCTGCTCGTCTTCTACATGACCTCGCTGTCGGCGCGCATGCTGACCGGCCAGACGCAGGAGACCATCAACGACGAGGTGCTCGGCCTCGCCCGGGCCTATCAGCGCGGCGGCTTGCCGCTGCTGGTCCGCGTGGTCGAACAGCGCTCCCGCCAGCCTGGCGCCAATCTCTATTTGATCGCCGACACCAACGGCCAGATCCTAACCGGAAACGTGCAGAGCCTGGAGCCCGGCGTTCTCGAGGCAGAGGGCTGGACGACGGAGCCATTTTCCTACCGGCGCTTCGGCGAGGGCGAGCTCGAGCGGCAGCGCAACCCGGTCGCCGACCCGAACGAGAACGAGATGCAGTCCGGCCAGAACGAAGTGCAAGTGGAGGGCGAAAAAGGCCACAACGCCATCGCGCTGGTGCTGCGCCTGCCGAACCAGATGATCATGCTGGTCGGTCGCGACCTCGGCGAGCCTGAGCGGTTCCGCGCCGTCATCCGCCGCGCCTTGATGCTGGCGCTCGGTATGATGGCACTCGGCGGGCTCCTGATCTGGTTCTTTGTCGGCCGCGCGGCGCTGAAGCGCATCGACAGCGTATCGGAAGCCAGCCGCCGCATCATGGGCGGTGACCTCTCCGGCCGGCTGCCGGTCACCGGGGCCGGCGACGAGTTCGACCGGCTGTCGGAAAACCTCAATTCCATGCTGGCCAGGATCGCGACGCTGAATGAAGGGCTGAAGCAGGTCTCAGACAACATCGCCCACGATCTGAAGACACCGCTAACCAGGCTGCGCAACCGCGCCGAAGCGACGCTTTCCGGCAAGCACAACCCCACCGATTACCGGCAGGCGCTGGAAGCGACCATCGCCGAGTCCGATCAGCTGATAAAGACCTTCAACGCCATCCTGATGATCTCCAGGCTGGAGGCGGGCTATTCCTCAGAAAGCACCAGCC
This sequence comes from Mesorhizobium sp. M1322, assembly GCF_040318085.1. Classification (NCBI taxonomy): domain Bacteria; kingdom Pseudomonadati; phylum Pseudomonadota; class Alphaproteobacteria; order Hyphomicrobiales; family Phyllobacteriaceae; genus Mesorhizobium; species Mesorhizobium sp. M1322. The sequence continues at coordinate 5,188 of NZ_JAMYLP010000039.1, read as the reverse complement.
GGGTCGATCTGGCTGCGTCCGTGCGCGATGTCGTCGAGCTTTACGAGCCGGTGGCGGAGGAGGCGGGGGTGACACTCGAGACCTCGGTGCAGGATGGCTTCGCCGTCGAAAGCAATCGCGAGCTGATCGGCCAGGCGCTATCGAACATCGTCGACAACGCGATCAAATATTCAACCGACTCGACAGCCAAGCCGACCGTTCGCGTGGCGCTCGATCGCGTCGGGAGCGAAATCAGGCTTTCCGTCACAGACAACGGCCAGGGCATTCCCGACGATGCCGATCGCGCCAGGGCGACCGAGCGTTTCGTGCGGCTGGAGAAAAGCCGCTCGCAGCCGGGTTCCGGCCTGGGCCTCAGCCTCGCCAAGGCAATCATGACATTCCACAACGGACGGCTTGATCTTCTGCCCGCCGATCCCGGATTGTCCGTTGTCATGAGTTTTCCCGAACGGGAGGATCGCTGATGGCGGTGAGGGCGGCTGCGGAGCATACCAACTGGCTTTTGAAGCCAATGGCAAAGCTCGTCCCCCTGGATCGGAACCGCGCCAGGCGGGAATTGTCGGAAATCGCTTCCGCCGCGCAGGAAGACGGGCTTACCCGGCTCGCGAAATTTCTCGCCGGCAAGGGCGCCGTCCAGGATTTCCTCGCCGCAGTGTTCGACCTGTCGCCGTTTCTCCGCGACACAGTGCGCCGCCGCCCGCAGATCCTGGACGCGCTTTTCGTTGAGACGGTCGAGGCCCGGCTGGCGTCGATCGGCGCCGTGATCGACAAGGCCGCGCGGGCCGAAGCCATCTCTGAAAACAGCCTGATGATGGAGCTGCGGCAATGGAAAGCGCAAGCGCATGTTCTGATCGCGCTGGCCGACCTTGCAGGCGAGGCTGAAACTGCAATCACAGTACGGCGGCTGAGCGATCTTGCCGACGCCTGCACCCGCGCTGCTGTCGACTTCCTGCTTCGCGACGCGCACGGACAAGGCAAGCTCAAACTGCCGGACCTCGAGGATCCGGCGCGCCGGTCGGGCTGGATACTGCTCGGCATGGGCAAGCTTGGCGCGCATGAGTTGAACTTCTCCTCCGACATCGACCTTGTCGTTTTCTTCGACCCGCAAGCGCCTGCCGTCGTCGATCCGCTCGATGCGACGGAGCTTTTTTCGCGCCTGACGCGCCGGCTGGTCCGCATTCTCCAGGACCGCACCGAACACGGCTATGTGTTCCGCACCGATCTCCGGCTTCGTCCCGACCCTGGTTCGACGCCGCTGGCGATCCCGGTCGAGGCGGCACTGCGCTACTACGAGGCGCGCGGCCAGAACTGGGAGCGCGCCGCCATGATCAAGGCGCGTCCGGTGGCCGGCGATATCGCCGCCGGTGCTACGTTCCTGAAGGACCTCCAGCCCTACATCTGGCGCAAATACATGGACTATGCGGCGATCGCCGACGTCCATTCGATCAAGCGCCAGATCCACGCCCACAAGGGGCTTGGCGAGATCGCGGTGAAGGGCCACAACGTCAAGCTCGGCCGCGGCGGCATCCGCGAAATCGAGTTCTTCGTCCAGACTCAGCAGCTCATCGCCGGCGGCCGCTTCCCCGAACTGCGCGGCCGCGAGACGGTGCCAATGCTGGGCCAGCTTGCGGCCCGCGGCTGGATCACGGCCGATGCGCGCGATACGCTCACCCGGCAATACTGGTTCCTGCGCCGTGTCGAGCATGCCGTCCAGATGGTCGCCGACGAGCAGATCCATATACTGCCAGAAGATGACGAAGGGCTCGAACGCATTGCCCTCATGCTCGGTTTTGCCGATGCGGCGACCTTTGCCGAGGCGTTCCGCGCCGCACTCCATCAGGTCGAACGCCACTACGCAGCGCTTTTCGAGACCGCGCCCGAGCTTTCGGCGGGCATCGGCAATCTGGTTTTTACCGGCGATGTCGATGACCCCGATACGTTGCAGACCCTGCAGAGATTGGGATTCCAGCGGGCGAGCGACATCTGCCGCGTCATCCGCGGCTGGCATTTCGGCCGCTATCGCGTCACCCAGTCGGCCGAGGCGCGCGAGCGGTTGACCGAACTGACGCCGGCGCTGCTGCAGTCCTTCGGTCAGACCCGCCGGGCGGACGAGGCGTTGATACGCTTCGACGAGTTCCTTGCAGGTCTGCCCGCCGGCATCCAGCTCTTCTCGCTGCTCCAGTCCAATCCAGCTCTGCTGAAGCTGCTGGCGACGATCATGGGCGCGGCCCCACGGCTGGCCGCTATCATCACGCGCCGGCCGCACGTGTTCGACGGTCTGTTGGATCCGGCCCTTTTGACCGAACTACCGGACCGCGCCTATCTCTCGGCGCGTCTCGCCGCCTTCCTCGAAGGCGACAGCGCCTATGAGGACGTGCTCGACCGCTTGCGCATCTTTGCGTCCGAGCAAAAATTCCTGATCGGCGTCAGGCTGCTTGCCGGCTCGATCGATCCGGCCCGCGCTGGCCATGCCTTTTCCGATCTGGCCGATCTCACCATCGATGCGGCGCTGCAGGCGGTCATCGCTGAGTTCGCGCTGCGCCACGGTCGCATCGCCGGCGGCACAGTTGCGCTGCTCGGCATGGGCAAGCTCGGCAGCCGCGAACTAACGGCCGGCTCCGACGTTGACCTCATCCTCCTCTACGATCACGACACCGATGCCGAGGAATCCGATGGAGAAAAGCCGCTCGCCCCGTCCCACTATTACAGCCGGATGACGCAGCGGCTGATATCAGCCGTGTCCGCGCCGACCGCCGAAGGCGTTCTCTACGAGCTCGACCTTCGCTTGCGGCCGTCCGGTAACAAGGGGCCGGTGGCGACCCATGTCGATGCCTTCAAGAAGTACCAGCGCAAGGACGCCTGGACATGGGAGCACATGGCGCTGTCCAGGGCCCGCGCGATCGGTGGCGATCAAGCGCTGTGCACCGAGGTCGAGGCCGAGGTGGCGGCGGTGCTCGCCCTGCCGCGCGACAGCGCCAAGGTGATGGCCGAGGCGGCCGAGATGCGCGCGATGATCGAGAAGGAGAAGCCGCCGCGCGATCTCTGGGACATCAAGCTGACCCCGGGTGGTCTCATCGATCTCGAATTCATCGCGCAGGTGGCGGTGATCACGGGAAAGATCGAAGCCGGCTGCCGGGTCACCGGGACGGCGGAAGTCCTGTCGAGGCTGGCGCCGGATTTCGCTGAGGCGCAGGTCAGGCAGGAGCTTTGCGATGCCTATGCGCTCTATCTGGCGCTGACCCAGATGACGCGGCTCTGCCTCACCGGCGTGTTCGAACGGGACGATGTTCCGCCGGGGCTTTTGGATCTGCTTCTGGCGGTCACTGACCTGCCGGATTTCGGTGTGCTGGAAGCGCACCTCAAGGAGACGTCGCAAAAGGTCAGAAAGGACTTCGACTATTTGCTTCGTGCGAAACGACCGTGACGGCGCAACGCCAATCGGCTGTTTCGAATGCATCGGGGGGCGCTGTCCCTACGGCGTTTCCGAAAGTTCCAACCGCTTCACGACAACAGAGGGTCAGGCGGCGGCCCTGACCGGCTGCGTCGGCTTCCTGGTCGGAATGCGCACCGACACGATCGTGCCGGTGCCTTCGGTGGAGCGGATTTTCAAGGCGCCGCCCTGAAGCTCGGCCAACGAGCGTGAGATGGCAAGGCCAAGGCCGGAACCGGCATGGCTCTTGGAAAACTGGTTCTGCACTTGTTCGAACGGCCGCCCGAGCTTGCTCAGCGCCTCCTTGGGGATGCCGCAGCCATTGTCTTCGATCGTCAGGACCAGAGCGCTGGATGTGTTGCGGGCCCTTACCGCGATGCGGCCGCCCTGTCCGGTGAATTTCACTGCATTCGACAGGAGGTTGATGATGATCTGCTTGATCGCCCGGCGGTCGGCGAACAGCGTCAGCGAATCGGGGATGCGTGTTTCGACGGTGATCGACTTTTCCGCTGCCTGCAGCGAGATGACGCGCACCGTTTCCCGCATCAGCGGGCAGAGGTCGATTTCCTCCTGATCCATCGAGAACTGGCCGGCCTCGATCTTCGACATGTCGAGGATGTCGTTGATGACGCCCAGAAGATATTTGCCGCTGCCATTGATGTCGGTAGCATATTCCTCGTAGCGCGGCGAACCCAAGGGCCCGAACAGCGCCTGTTCCATCAGCTCCGAGAAGCCGATGATCGCGTTGAGCGGCGTGCGCAATTCATGCGACATGTTGGCCAGGAACTCTGACTTAGCCCGGTTCGCGGCCTCGGCGCGCTCGGTTTCCTTCATGTATTTGCGATTGAGCTCGACCAGTTCGCGCGACCGTTCTTCCTCCGCCCGGCGGGCAAGGCTGAGATCGTGGATCGTCGCCATCAGCCGGCGCTCACTGTCGACCAGCTTCTCCTGATGCAGCTTGATCTGGGTGATGTCGGAGCCGACCGAGACGGTGCCGCCGTCCCTGGTCCGCAATTCGTTCACCTGCAGCCAGCGGCCATCGGCAAGCTGCCGCTCGAAAGTCACGCCGCCCTGCTGCCCGTTGGTGTTGGCAAGCCGGCGCTCCGAGGCGAAGGCAAGCATGCGATCTTCCAGAACGGCGCGCGAGGCGCCCGGCATCACGTCGCGGTCCGACAGGCCGTTATCCTGCTGGTATTTGGAATTGCACATGATCAGACGCTGGGCCGAATCCCAGAGCACGAAGGATTCGTTGATGTTTTCGATGGCCGTTCGCAGGCGAAGATCCGCGGCCTCGGAGCGCAGCGCCAGGTGCCGCTGCTCGGTGACGTCAACGGCGATGCCGATCAGCTGGATCTCCGGCGCTTCCGGGTCGATCACCTGCGCCCTTGCGCGCATCCACACCCATTGTCCGTCAGCATGGCGCATCCGGAACACCTGGTCGATGTGATCGATCTCGCGTGCGACGATCCTGTTGGCGAGCTGGAACAGGTCGCCGTCCTCGGGATGGATGATCTCGTCGACCTCGCCGAACGACAGCATTGTGTCGCAGGGCTCATAGCCCAGCATGTCGTACATCGAGCGCGACCAGTACATCTTGCCGCGCACCATGTCCCAGTCCCACAGGCCGCAGCGGCCGGGGGGGGGGGGGGCCGGGGGGGGGGGGGGGGGGGGGGGGGGGGTGTGGTCGGGGGGGGGGGGGGGGGGGGCGGCGCCGCGGCGGGCCGGGGGGGTGGTGGTGTGGGTCGCGGGCGGGGGGGCGCG